>NZ_JTLD01000111.1:0-7201 GCF_000798815.1 Alistipes sp. ZOR0009
AATCGAAAAGCTGAGCTTTTTTATGGGCTAAAGCTGCCTGTAGGCCCCTGTAGGCTATTTTACTTGCGCTGTGGGGCTGCTGGGGCTCCGCTAACCCTTTTCGGGCGGCGCGAGCACTCCAAGCCGAGGAGCTGCACCTTTCAATCACGACGCTTTGATTAAATTCTCCTCCTATAAACCTTCATTTGTGAATTATAGCATTAGTTTTAATACTTTTCTGTGTAGTCGTAATTATATTCAAGTAAATGTGGAGTCGGACTTTTCCCTTCTGGAGCGTAACGAGAATGAACCTGTCTATATTTTTCTGAAATCAAATGCAAATTCTTCCTTGCTCGGGATGCTAAAACATAAAGCAATTTTTTTGAGTTTTCATATCCGTTATTATCGTTGAAATGAGGAATATAATCATTAAGCAAGGCAAAACCTATAACAGTGTCATATTCTTCTCCTTTCACACCGTGAATAGTTGAAACTGTTATTCCATCTTTTTGCCTAAAGACTTTTCTAAAGTTCTCTATCTCTCCAATGAAAGGATTACCTTCGTCTATCAATTTTTGTATTCTGCTTTCAGAACTCGCAAAAAAAGAAGTTTGATGCTCTTCTAATAAAGGGAAATGGTTAATATTGATTTTTAACCTTTTGCAAATCTGTTCAAAAAATAAGCATAAATATGTTAGGCCATCATTCTCGTTCACTTTAATAGCGTTGCATATATTTAAGAACTCTTTATTTGAGATATTAGATACATCTACACCTGCTGCTTCGAGTTCGTGCAGAACTTCTTTGCTCCAACGTAAACGTCGAACATACATATAGGGAGATGGTTCAGTTAAAATTATCCTTGATACTTTAAACCAGAAATTATCAATGTCTCTTGAGAAAGGGGCCATACCCGGACCGTCGAAACTAAAATCAGGTAGTCTAATCATTAATTTTCTGGTAATACTTGCAATGTGTACCCATTGTGGCGCTGCTATACAAATCTGATTTGGATTTATTCCCGCTTCATGTACGTTGAATAAAATTAGTTTTGCTATTTCATCAATCAAATTATCCAATGAAATGGTTGAGTTATAGGTAATCATACTTTTATAGTTCTTATTATCTCCAAAAGCAATGATTGGTGTTGTAAACGTTTTGAAATAGTCAAAATATTTAATGATAGCTTCTGATGACCTATAATTTTTATCTAAACTCAACTGTACCAAATCAAATCCGAATAATTTCTCTAAATCATTTTTAGGCATTGGAAAACCTCCTAACGAATGATAAATTGACTGATTGGGATCACCAACAATTAAGGTTTTTGAGCACCCCCTATTTGCAGAAAGAATTTTTGAAATGATTTGGTACTGTATATCTTTTGTGTCTTGATATTCGTCAATTAAGATAAATGGGAACAGTTTGCAAAGTATTTTGCTAATAATTGGTTTTGTTTTCAATAACTCATAAGCATAGAAGAGTATCTGCTCAAAGTCCAGTTGATTATTGTCTTTTAATAACCCGAAGTATTCCTTTAAAATAGCTTTTATATGCTCATTCTGATTACAGCTTTTTGAAGTAAACTTATAGGTTCCATTTGTAGTAGCATAATATTGAAAATCATAAAAGGTAACTTTGGGGTTTGAATATTTTTTGCATATGGTGGTTAGTAGTTTTTCGCTATCAAAAGAATTGCAAATTTTAAAACCGTTTTTCAATCTATCAGAATAGAGATGGTAAGGTTTTAATATCCACTCCATACAGAATCCGTGAATAGTTCCAATCCATAGTTGAGTCGTATCTACTCCTAATAATTCAACCCGCTCTTTGATTTCGTCGGCAGCATTGTTTGTGTAGGTAATGGCAATAACAAATTCTTTATTGGAATTTAGCCTCCCCAATTCGTATGCAATCTTGTATGTCAGGGTTCTGGTTTTGCCACTACCCGGACATGCAATTAATAACACACTATTATCTTCTAAGATCGCTGCTTCCTGCTCTTCATTTAGACTGCCTTTTTCCCAAATAAACATTTTCTACTTCAGTTTATCTATTAAAGTTAAGATTTGGTCTCCAGGTATTACCAGATCTAAATAAAAAGCAAGATCATCTAAGGTTGCTTCTTCTGTTCTATATTTCTTTAGATTTTTACGGCATAAGTTAAAATCTAAGGTGTTATTATCTTCAAAATGTTTATTCATTCTGTACTCAATAATATCTGCAACAATATTTGCTGAATATGTTTCCTTAGTAAAAAGGATTGCATCAACTATATACGTCGGAATTTCAGTTTTGTAAGAAATATGTTTCCCCAACATAATAGCAAACCAACCTTTGCCTTCCTGCTTAGCCATTGTCAAGACACGCTTTCCGTAAACTTCTACACTGTCATTCGCAATATCTGATTTAGCCTGATCAATAGTATCCTGATCTGTATATACTTGCTTGATAATTTTTTTTACTTCCCTTTCATTACCCTCAGTAATAAAATCAACTTCAAATGTATGTTTGGCATAAAATGCTTTTATCCAATTGTTGCTTGCTTCAAAGTCGTCAAGTTTTGCTTTACGTTCTAAACCCTTTCGCTTAGAACCTGCTATTTTGTTTTTATACTTTTTGTCCGGTTCGCTATCAGTTTCTTTTATCGTTGTATCGCAAATCGCATCATCTAAATCTGTCAGGATCGCACATTTTCTTTTTATTCGTGTATCATGAAAAAGCTGAGCAACATTCTCGAAACCTGTACTTCTAATATTTATAAGGCTAATCCCTAATTCATCAAGGCTTACGCCAAATACTTTCTTTACCATAATAGGTATCAATATTTCTTCTGCATCGCCTTCGACTAATATTACTCCCTTTGCAAATAGTAGATTTGTTCTTACAGCATCTAAATAACGCTGTATTTGATTTACACTTTCTGGCGATAAACCTGTTGCCGGTTGGTAAACTTCAGCATAGTTTAGTTTTTTAGCGAGTATGTTGATATTCTCAACATTGCTAACTTCAGAAATCTGTGTTGAATGTGTGGAGTAAATGATCTGTGTATCACCATAATCTAGTTTATCAAATAATGTCTTTTGAATATGATTATGGATATGCGCTTCAGGTTCTTCAATGATTAGGAAATTTGCAAATGAGTCTTTTGACTTTCTATACTTAAATTCCAATAATTTTAGGGTTAAAAAAATAAGATTAGCTCCACCTAAACTCAATTCGTGGATACCGCCTTCGTAGTCTTCTCCTGGTTCGCCAATAAATAATTTTAAAGATTGTAACAGTTTTTCCGCTTCGCTCGGCACGCTTGATCTTATTGATAAAGAAGATGGAGAATAAGTAAGTCCTACCGCATCTTGTATGGTTGATTTAATGTCAGACCTTATTTCTTGTACATCAGGTAAATCTTCAATACGTTCATTAAGTTTTAAAACCAAATCACTAATAGGCTGATAATCTTCCTCTCTTATTTCTCCGCATTTATTTCTCAATAGTGTAAGCAAAGGATTAGTTCTGTTATTATGAAAATCGCTCATAACATCTCTCAATGCCTGAACGAAAGTAAATGAGATTTCCTTTGATATTGATAATTGATGCGGAATTTTTGCGCCAAATTTTGAAGCGTCAATTACGGATGGAAATATGACATTATCAAAATCTCCTACAAGTTCTTTATATACTTCTGGATTGTTAAAGTCAGCGGTGCTCTTTCCTGTAAAGACAGTTTCATAGTTATCCTGAATCGTTATAGTGTCAAGTATGGCTTGTAAACCTTCCGTGTCACCTTCATTCAATTCAGCAAGCCTTTGTCTGATATCTGCCTTTGGTCGAAAATAAAGATTGTAAGTAGCTTTTTTTACAAAATCTTCTTCTGCTATACCGACTCCATGAATAAATAAGGATTGAATGGCTTCTTCATTACTTAAATCGTCAAATTCTATGCTGATGATAATCCAATGTCCTTTCCACTTACCTTTTTCTAAAGTTCTATTAAAGTCGCTTTCTTTGAGTTTATAAGCGTATGCCAAAGAAACGTCTTCTAAGAGAAGCCGGATTGCATTAAACACGTTCGTTTTACCAGAGCCATTCTCACCTATAATGGTGTTAATTCCTTTGTTGAATTGAAAGTTTGCATTTGCAAAATTTCGGTAATTAACGAGGCTTACTTTAGATATGTACATCTAATTAATTATTTTTGATTTACTTTGGATTACATTTAACGGATGGGTATATGCAAATGTAGGCGATTGTGGGCTTCAAACTTATCAATCCGCTACTATTTAAAGCGGGATACTGCCCTTGAGTTTAGCACAGTCTCACCCATTTTAAATATACCGTGTTGTGTACCGTATTTTATTGTTTCCTTTCAATATTAGTCAAGATATATTTCACTTTTTCCTTTTCTGCTACTTTCAATTCTTCAACTATTTCCAGACAGTCTATTTTATATATTTCAGTCTTAACAGTTACCCCTTGTAATAAATCATCTTGAACTTCACCACTATATTCCTTTTCATCTTCAATGTTATAGATTCTCCAAGTTCCCTTTTCGACATCAACCTGTACAAAATACCCTTCGAATTCCTTCCTTTCCTCAGCCAATTCCTCAGTTAATGTTAAAATGTCATATATTTTTTGAGCTTTGGTTTTATTTATTGTTGAAAAGTGAACGTTTTCTTGTCCAAGAGAATACCATTTATGTTTAATTTTTATATCGCAATCAATCAACTTTTTAATAAGTTTTTTAAAACTACTAATTGTATGTCCTTTTACTGTCCTAAGGGATTCAATATATTCATCATTACTATCAAAATCACGTATAATTTCCTCAAATTTCGATAATCCCAACTCAATTATAGAATTGCCAAACAAATCAACTTGGGATGTTGAATACATGTGTAGATTGAATGAACTATATGATGATGCAAATGCACGGAGTTTATAATTCTGTGGAATATAATATGGCTTTTTATTTTTAATATTTTGTCTCGCAATCTCTTTTTTATAACTATTTTCAATAATTACTTGATATAACTTAACTATATCTCCAAAGTCATCAGCATCAATGCTGTAATTATCATTGCTATCCGAAACTGCAAGATGAACTATCGCATTGTTCTTTTCTAAAGCTTCGTTTAATATCAGTTTATTTTCTTCGAGAGGCTTTTCATACTTAAACCCAACTTCAGGTAAATATTCTTCAGGCAATTTTACTCCGTCAAACAAACTTGCTTCAATATTGTCCGAAATCTTGTCAAACGAATAAATTTGATTTGTTTCAGGAGTAACAAATACATCTCTTAAGTCAACTCGACCATTAATAAATTCAGTTAATCTCTTCGCTGAAATTGCGGTTGATACATACAATATTGATTCATTATCAACATCAACCAATAAGCAAAGATATTTTGTTCCAACTTCGTCCGTTGCAATAAAAATCTCAGGTATATCGTAATATACTAAGATTTGCAATATGTGAAGTTGTTTGTTCATTGTACTTTATTTGCTGTTTTAAAGTTAAAAGAATTACTTCTCCACCAAGAATAATGATTTGGGTCTTTGAATGTTTTCATTACTAAACCATCATTATCATTCAGATTCACCTCCAAAATAGATTTAAATCTTTTTCTATGGCTTGGGAGTTTTAAAATATTATTACAAGCTTCTAAATCATCATAAACCGAAAGTGACCTCGCAATGCACTCACTAACTCCATTAAAAACTCTATCCGGGTTTAGTAATCTTTGAGATATAAAATCATTATCACTTGGAACTTCAGATGAAGAAAATCTATACACAGTCATCCCTTGAGGAACATTCGCTTCCTTTGGCGGACAATATTCTGGTAATTCTTCAAACCAATCTTTCATTTCAATCTATTTTTTTTTGCAGGGTCACGTCTTAATATGGTACACAACACCTCAGTAGTCGCAGCTAGCCGCGATTATTTTCGCTTTACGAGCCGCTTTATGACAGGCAGGGGAAGTTTTGTTTCCTACTATTTCCCATAAGCAGTATTTAAAACGAAAACAACCTCCCCAAACAGGGTGTAAACGAGGTATTTTATAGAACAATGCTTACTTTAGGCGTTACGTTATAAATAGGTAGGCAATATAATATTTATTAACTTTCGTTATGCTCCGTAGGCAGAAAAAAAGCGGAAGAGAATTAAGAAAATAGGAGAGATGTGGGGATATTTACGGCTGGCAGTATAAAAAATTGCCGTTTGCGAGCGGTTTTCTTTTAAGCTACATAAAAGAAGAGGTGGAATATAGCCATTAGGTAGTCTACCATTCCTTTTTTCAGAGCTGGCGGAGGTGCTGTAGGCTTTAGCTGGCTACTTTACTGTCTTGTATGGGGTAGTGGAGGGAAGAGGTGGCTATTGGAAGCACAAAACCACCTGCCACCACTACGCTAAATGCAAAGTACAGCGTTTTACGTAGCCACCGAGCTGCCAAACTCTTGCAGGTGCTGCTGCAGGGGGTGGCTACCACCTTCTATTTTGCAATTTTCTTGGAATGGTTAGCTTTCACAAAGCTCCTTGAGCTTATCGAGCGCCTTGGGGTAGGTTTGGTTCATGTAATCTAAAAAGTCTTCGGGGGTGTCTAAGTTAACCGTAACGGTTGTAGCGCCATCTTTTTCTTCGAAGGTGTAGCTTTCGGCTCCGTTTGCCCATTTTTCCACCTCTGGCCCCTCCGTAATTTCCCTATCAGCGCTTAGAAGGCCATAGTGCCGAATGGAAACAAGCTGGTTGGGAATATTTTCAGCTATCCTAGAAACCATACCACCCTTTTCGCCTTTATCATCCACTCCAATGAATAGAATTTTGCTCCCCTTGTCCCAGCTACCCTCGTAGGTTGATGTGGGGTTAAACAGGGAAGTCCACTGCTCGTAGGTTGCCTTGCTGCTGATGCCCAGCATAAAGTCATAAACCTTGGTAACGGGGGCGTTAATGCTCGTTGCGAACTGTAACTTTTTCATAAGCCTATTTTTTGTTGATGCTACTCCTTCGGGTTGCTACTTCCCGAGATCCAAAGCAGCGGTTTTGCATTATCTAACGGCTGGCGGAACAAAAAGTTCTCGCTTACGGGTGGTTTGCGTTTAATTTGGATGGTGGTAGAAGGGGGGAGTTCTTGCAAATTATTACTTCCTCTTCATTTCTTTTTAGGAAAAAAGAAACGAAGCAAAGAAAATCCTGTCGAGGCTTAACTCGCAGGCTGCG
>NZ_JTLD01000111.1:7211-7472 GCF_000798815.1 Alistipes sp. ZOR0009
CTTAGCACGCGCGCTGTAGGGCTCTGCATTGCTCCATGTTGTGGTTGCTCCGCCCGCTTCAAACAGAACCCTCGACGGGGATGGTGTGGCTAGCGCCACTTTTACTACGGATGGAGGATTTTTTCTTTTAATTGCATTAGCTGCCGAAGTAGAAATTCCGCAATACAAATGCTGGATATAAAACTTTAAAGCAACCATCAGCAAAAAAGTCGCATATCTCACTACTCATATCGCAAATCCCATATCCCCTACAATTATTCC
>NZ_JTLD01000112.1 GCF_000798815.1 Alistipes sp. ZOR0009
AGCCGACGGTGCGAGTTAATTTTCGCCCTGTTTTTTGTGCTACTTTTTTGCGCCAAAAAAGTAGCGGGAAGAAATCTGCTAAATGCTGTCGCTACCACCCACGGCTGCGCTTTGCTTTTTTGCTACTTTTGGATGGACCGCTACCTAGCAAGGTCGAAGTCACAACCGAGCACGAAGTGCGAGTTCAGCGAAGCTAAACTTCGCCCAGCCTCGTGCGCTGATGTTGGCTACGGCGAGCGAGGTAGATAATTACCAAAGAGTTGTTGAATTTGAAATCTTCGCTAGATGAAAAAATGGTTTATTAGTACATTGAAGAGATTGTCCTATCGTTATGTTAGTGGTTTTATGATAACCTCTATTATACTGGTCATATTTTCATATTTGTTTCAACCGATAGATTATAGTAAGGATAAGTATTTGAAAGGCTACGTTTCAAGTATTACTCCAGACTTAATAAATCCAATTTCGTCACGGTATGGAGGAGCAAATTTTGAGGAGGTGTACAAATTCGGTTTTGTTGATGTCGAAGAGTTATTTTTCATAAACAGATATGATGGAGCGGTTGAAAAATACGGCATATATAATATTGTAAACAAAAATGTTACTATTAGATATTATAACTTTTACAGTTCGAGTAATAATGAGAATTATAATTATGTACGAAGTCTAAAAATTGGGAACAATACTGTTTACACTGAGGAGACATTTGTTAGCACCAATGTATTTTGGATGGTTTTGGGGCTAACCATACTTAGCTGCTTTTTGCTTGTGTGGGGTATATGGCAGCGCCTAAAGGAAGAATTTAGTTAGAGTCAAGGGCCGTGCAGCAATGCACGGCCCTTGACTTTTATGGTTGGGGGAGCTACGATTTCGAGCCGTTGTCCTTCCTATCGTTGGCAGCACGGGTGGTGCGGGCAAAGAGCAGGGGCTTTACACGCGTCATTGCTAAAAGAAGCACCAGCCATATTCGGCCACTGTCGTACAAAAAGTCGCTAATCTCCCATCCGTCAACACCCGTGGCGTTAGCCACACAGCCAACGG
>NZ_JTLD01000113.1 GCF_000798815.1 Alistipes sp. ZOR0009
AGCCGATGGTGCGAGTTAATTTCCGCCATGTTTTTTGGTTACTTTTTTGCGCCAAAAAAGTAACGTAAAAGTTAATCCCAGCATGAAGTCCTCCTGCATTAGCATATACATATGAATAATAGGAGTTCTCCAATGTCCCACCCTTGCACCGCAGACAGCCCCAGCCTAAAAGGCAGGTGTAATTCCGGCTTCCGAGAAAAATATGTAGACACAGTTCCGTGAATACTCCCGCAACTTCTCCACGAGCTCTCGCAACTTGCGCAGAGGCCACCACCGCTCGGCTTAGCGAGGACGCTAAGCTGGGTTCGGTACGGCCTCCGGCCGCATGCGCCAAATTCGAGGAGATAGCACTAAAGGGGGAAAGATAGGGAGCGAAATTCGCCGTAAAACGGCCCCATTCTGCCCGAAAAGGGAGCCGTCCATGCGCTACCACCCCCAAGCGCCTTGGGCGGCCGGCAGCGCCGCGTGGAGCGGGCTGGAAGCGTTAGGACACGGAGCTCAGGGGAAGGCCTTCCGTTACCAGGGGAATAAACCAAAAAAGGCCCCGAACTTTCGTTCGGGGCCTCTTGTAAGGTTGGCGGCCACCTACTCTCCCGCTTGGTGTAGCAGTACCATCGGCGCTGGCGGGCTTAACGG
>NZ_JTLD01000114.1 GCF_000798815.1 Alistipes sp. ZOR0009
GAGGCTCGGGAAAGCCCCCAGAGTTTTCGAGAGCTAAAACTGAGGCTCGGGAAAGCCCGCCGGGTTTCCGGGAGCTAAAACTGAGGCTCGGGAAAGCCCGCCGGGTTTTAGGAACCTAAAACTGAGGCTCAGTAGCTGGCTCCTTGCAGTCGTCGAGCTCCGCTACGCTACGGTTCACTGTTTGAGCAACGCTCGGCAGGTAGTTCGTAACCAAAATCGTAAACCGAAATCGTTCTGCTACCTTTTCCAAAAGATCTAAGCACCTATAAGCCGACGGTGCGAGTTAATTTTCGCCCTGTTTTTTGTGCTACTTTTTTGCGCCAAA
>NZ_JTLD01000115.1 GCF_000798815.1 Alistipes sp. ZOR0009
CTTTTTTGGCGCAAAAAAGTAACCAAAAAACATGGCGGAAATTAACTCGCACCATCGGCTTATGGATTCTTGATGGATTGTGTTGCGGTGGTAGAACGATTGTCGTTTTCTCATTTGGTCACAAGCTGCCTTCCGAGTGTTGCTCAAACATGGATTTTCGCCGTTGGTTGTGTGGCTTCGCCACGGGTGTTGACGGATGTGAGGGTGGTTTTCTATTATGGCATAGCAGCCGGATGAAGGAAAGGGCTGCTGTTGGCGGATTTGTAGAGGGGTAGGAGATTTGTGATTTGCGATATGAGTATTGAGTAGTGCGATTTGCGACATGTGATTTGCGACTTTTTGCTGATGGTTCTTTTTTTATAATGCTTCCTTGCATTCATATGCTTATTCTAAAGCAGGAGG
>NZ_JTLD01000116.1 GCF_000798815.1 Alistipes sp. ZOR0009
GGCGTTTCCAGATATGGGAGATCTTCCATATCCAAGTAGCACTCTTCCGTTTAGATTGGGAAGGTTGAAGTATGTTCTGGTATCGCCTCCAAATTGATTGGATATGAGTGAGTAGAGAGCTTGGTATTGCTGAATGGTTAACTGCTGGCCGTTGCAAGGCATCCAGCCATCGGCTGATGGTATTCTGTTGTATGGGAATAGCCTTATTTCACCTAAAAATGCTTCCATGTTTTTCTGTTTTAAGGGTGGTTAATCTCTGGTTGGGAATGTGCCATTCCAGCAAATGCAAAGGCGAAATGGGAGGTATGGCATCATGTTGTCATGAGGTTGTCCATTTCCTGCGGATACTCCTAT
>NZ_JTLD01000117.1 GCF_000798815.1 Alistipes sp. ZOR0009
ATAGCGACATGAAGTACCTTTCGGTACCGCGCCTGATGATGGCGCTAGCCACCTTCTCGTTTGTGGTATACCTTATACCGGGCATGTGGGGCGCGCCGCTAAGCGGCATCTCGGGCTACCTGCCCCCCCAATCGTCGCAGGACTTTGATCTGAGCCGTGGCGTAACCGCCGCCACCTCCTCCGACATCGGCAAGGTGAAGCATGGCGAGTTCCTGCACCTGCCTCACGGACTAAAGGGCTTCTTCGACCTGAAGGAGGCCAAGGCGTACGCCCAAAAGGTAAACAAGCCGATATTTATCGACTTTACGGGCCACGGCTGCGTAAACTGCCGCGAAATGGAGGCCCGCGTTTGGAGCGATCCGCGCGTGCTGAAGCTGCTGCAGGAGGAGTACGTAATCCTGGCGCTGTACGTCGACGACAAGACGGAGCTGCCCCAGAGCGAGTGGATCACCAACGCCAAGGGCAAGGTGCTAAAGAGCCTGGGCAAAATCAACGCCGACTACCAAATCACCAAGTTTAACGTGAACGCCCAGCCCTACTACGTGCTGAT
>NZ_JTLD01000118.1 GCF_000798815.1 Alistipes sp. ZOR0009
AGCCGACGGTGCGAGTTAATTTTCGCCCTGTTTTTTGTGCTACTTTTTTGCGCCAAAAAAGTAGCGGGAAGAAAATGGATGAATGCAGATGCTCCTATCAACAGCTGCGCTTTGCTTTTTTGCTACTTTTGGATGGACCGCTACCTAGCAAAGTCGAAGACGTAACCGAGCATAAGTTGAGGCCTGAAGCCGCACCAAACCAAGCGTAGCGAGGGGTAGTTCCAAAAGGGTTACAATAGGAACGATCCAAAAAGCGTGTCATCCCGTGCTTGTCACGGGATCTCCTGAGATTTGGCAGAAATGCTACATAGAAAGGGAGGGCATGTGCAGTGTGTAGGAGATTGACTCCGTCGAACTCCGCTGCGCTACGGTTCCGGCCTACGCCGGGATGACTCTTGTTGAGAAAGTCTA
>NZ_JTLD01000119.1:0-140269 GCF_000798815.1 Alistipes sp. ZOR0009
TGAGTATTGAGATATGAGTATTGAGATATGAGTATTGAGATATGAGTATTGAGATATGAGTATTGAGATATGAGTACTGAGATATGAGTAAATCACAATACTTTGTACTCTGTGCTCACTACTCTGTACTCATTACTCCGTACTCACTACTCTGTACTCACTTCTCACTACTCACTACTCACTACTCATATCTCATATCTCCATAATTCTTTTTCTTCTACTTAATCTTGTCTACCTTTTTCAGCTCAACCTCCAGCTGATCTACCAGCTTTTGCAAACGGTTGGTTACAGCAAGGTACGACTCCTCTTTGGTCATATCAATCCCTGCATTTCTTAGAAGGTTGATTGGGTAGTCGTTACCACCGCTCTTTAGCAGGTTAAGGTAGCGCTCCTTAGCGGCATCTGCCTCCTTCTTATTCTTTGCATTTACAATGTTACCATAAAGTGCATTCGAAGCGGTAAACGAAACGGCATAGTTGTAAACGTAGAAGTTGTAGTTAAAGAAGTGGAATACGCGAGGCCAAGAGTACTTAAGGTTTTCGGGTTGCTCCACGCCTAAACCGTTGTACTTAGCGTCGATATCTCCGTAAACCTTAGCAATAACATCGGCATTTACAGGTTTATTGTTTTCTACCATGTTATGCATGGTGTACTCGAACTCTGCAAATTGTACCTGACGGTAGAAGGTACCTGCAACATTATCGATAGCTTGTACTAGCAGGGCAATCTTCTCGTTAGGATCTTTAGATTGAGCTAGCATGTAGTCTAACAGCACGCACTCGTTAAAGGTTGAAGCAACTTCGGCTACCATCGAATTTGCGCCACTATTGTTGTAGGATTGATACTTTTGGGCAAGAATACCATGAACCGAGTGTCCCAACTCGTGCGCCAAAGTAAATACGTTATCGCGAGTTTCATTCCAGTTCATTAGCACGTAAGGATGCACCCCATAAAGAGAAAGGTTGTAGGCACCGGTTTGCTTTCCTGGCTTCTCAAAAACATCAATCTTACCACCGGTAAGCATGCTGTTAAAGTTTTCGTTATACTCCTTGCCCATCATACCAAGCGCCGAGGTTACAATCTTAACAGCTTCCTCCCACTTGTAGCTACGGCTAAAGTTGGTAAGCTCTGCCGAAGCATCAGAATGGTAGTACTTAGCTAGCCCCAAAGCACGCTTACGTAAATCCCAGTATTTTTGAAGGGGAGCAACGTTAGTTTGGGCAACCTTTAGAAGGGTAAAGTACACATCCGTCGGAATATTATTGCCCGAAAGCGTAGCATCGAGGCAGCTTTTGTATCCTTCGAGCCTTGCGCTAGCAGCACGAGACTGTAGCATACCTAGGTAGATATCGGCAAAGGTGTTACGATGCTTAAAGTAGTAGTCGCGGTTAGCGTTTGCTACCTTAAGACGATCTTCCTGGTTAGGTGATGTAGCATATATGCGAGAAGCTACGGCAGGAGAAGCGGTTACCTCTTCGCCTGTTGAGAGCTTAACCTTTGGGAATTCAATATCGGCAACCGAAAGCGAATTGTAGATTTTAGAGGTTGCACTTAAAGCACGGCTATACTCGTTAAGGATATTTTGAGTCTTTTCGTCGAGAATATGAGACAGCTCGCGGTAAAAGTCCTCCATATCGTGCTTATAGGGAGCCAACTCAGGATTTTCGGCAATCCATTTCATTGCAGTTTCCTGTGGAAGAGTCGCCAATTCGGGCGAATACCATGAGCGATTCTTGCTCATCTCCACAAAAATGTTTTGTAGCTCCTGCAGCTTGGCATTATACATCGAGTTCTTTCCATCAACATCCTTCTGCAAGCGGGCAAACGAGCTAAGCTTAGATCCCATCTGTCCGGCCTTTTCCGAAAGCTTAATGTACTCAATTAGCGCCTTTGGATCTTTAGAGATCTTTCCCTTATACTCTATAAACTTAGGAGTAAGCGCGCTAAAGTCTTTTAGCTCCTTTTGCCAAGCATCCCAGCTGGGATAGATATGGGTGAAGTCCCAGTTGTAGGCAGGATCCTTTACTTCCATCTTTTCGGTATTTTGGCTAAAGCCCGAGCTGCATACTGCAGCTAAAGCAAAAGCGGTAAGTAACAATTTACGCATAAATGCCATGTTTTAGGTTATGGCTTCAAATATAGATATATTAACCCAACCCGATTTTAAGGAGAGAAAGGAAATGGAAGAAAAAAACATAAATGGTGAAAGATAAAATACGAGTCGTATAATGCACAACATAATAAGGTTGGATATACAGAACCTTGCCATAAATACTGAATCCTTAAAAATACATCGCTATCAAAACGCAAACTAAAAAGTACAATAAAACTTTTTTTGTAGGTTTACCATATCTAATAAAAAAACCATACTTAATTCCTTCGTTCGATGCAACCTACCAATTTAAGGCTGCAAAGTTCTGAATAAAAAGCTCCCATTACCTATGAATAAAATTGTGATAAAGGTACTACTACTCCTTACTTTGCTGCTACCTAACTTAGCATCGTGGTCGCAGGTCACCAAAAAGCTTGACAAAGCTCAAATGAAAAGTGACATTGATCACTTCTTTCGCTCTCTCCACCAACATCATCCCAACCCCTACTATTTCTGCTCTAAAGATTCGGTAGAACGAGAAAGAAATCTACTGGTAAATAGCTTACCCGATTCGCTATCTACCTCAGAATTTGCCAAACGGATTACCACACTCAACCATTTGTTTGATGCACATACCAATATTTCCCTAGACTTCATCTGGCAGGATACTTCACAAGTATACATTCCCCCCATTTTCGAAATTGACAACAACTATAACCTATACGTCAAAGAGAAGTATACCAGCGTAAGAAGCAAAGTCATGAGTATAAATGGGCAAAAGACGACCTCCGTCATGGCTCAATTCAAGAAATATATGTCTAACGAACAGATAAGATCTAACATACGTGGTAATATTCTTCTTTTTACGTATTGCCTGCCTATACTCGGGATAAACCATCCCTATACCATAGAATTGGAACATAATGGTACACTAGAGGTCATAAACATTTCAAATAACAAAGTGTATACTAACTCTGCATCTAACTACAACCTAGATTGTTCATCTCTTTACAAAAAGAGTCAAGACACAAATGCAGTGCAACCATCAAACTTTCAGATTAACACAGATCGTTCTTTAGCCATTTTATACTACACAAGTTGTGACATTGATCAGGACAGTTCTATACAACAACAGGTAAAAACCTTTTTTCAAAAAATTGATTCTCTAAAAATCAAAAACCTAATAATCGATATTAGGAATAACACAGGCGGCAATACTGCAAGTAATGACTATATAACTAAATACATAAAACATAAAGCATTTACGATTAAACAATCGGTAGAAGAGCGCATTACCAATGATTACAAGCAAGCGGCTTCTTCTAAGGTAAAAGATTACAGACAAAAAAGCTTACTTCACAAAATATTCTACAGGCTTACAATGCCATCTCATATTGTAAAGATATATGCTGGTAATGTTGGAGATCTGTACAAGGCAACCTACAAAGAAAAGGTAGCGGCTCGCACCTCTGGATATTCAGGAAATATTTTCATTGCTCAAGGATATAACACCTTCTCTTCGGCACTTGACTTTGCCTTATGGTTCAAAGTTTCTAAACGAGGTATTATTGTGGGAGATGAAACCGGTGAAGCAACAGATTGCTTCAGCAACATAAAATTTGACTATCTACCACACAGCAATCTGGCATACATGGTTGCACTTGGCAGATACAAATTTCCTTCAGGAAATATTGCCACAGGACTAAAACCTGACAGATACATAAAAATAGATGCTAGCGAGAGTTTTCTTAATGAGGAAGAAATCAATCAAATAATCCTCTTTAAATAAGGAACAACCACTACGTTGTACAATATAAAATAGCCGCATGATTACAATCATGCGGCTATATCTTATATGCTATTTATCAATTATATTCTAAGTAATCACACCTTACCCAAACTAGTAGTTCTCCTCTAGCTGCCCGTTTTCGTAAAGGATAATTAGCCGATTCAAAACCCGATCTTCTCCCTCCGCATCGAAGGTAGACTTTAGGTTTGAGCCAAAAAACCTGGCCAACGATTGCCAAAAGAATGCAGAAAAAGATCCCCGCAACTCCTTTACAATACTATAGGAGGTACGTCCCGTTTCCCTGTCGATAAGCTTTAGCAGCAGCTTACCCTGCGATATGGTTAGCTTCTTAAGCGGCTCCTCAAACTGAGCCCTAAGCTGCTTTTCGGCATTCTTTATGTAGATTTCGCGATCGCGCTTATTCTTAATCTGGGCCACCTCGCCCTCCATCTTAATTAGCATATCGCGCGCCAGAATGGCATAGGGATAAACCCGCTTAATGTTATAAATCATCCGACGATACTTTGCCTCATCCCTTGGCCTCTTAAACTTCTCCCAAGGAAAAACGTACACCTCCTTAATGGCGTAGTTTTCCATTGTTTCGCCATCTACCACCACCTTATTGGGTATGGTAAACGGATCTTGTGCAGCAGCAACCTTTGCTCCAAATACTCCTAAAAGGAGAATCAATATGTTAAGCCATTTTCGCATCATCGAGGTATGCTCTAAAACAAAGTGCCAAAGTAAACGGATTCTTTGCTATTTAGTTTTAGGGACGTTGTAAAATTAGCATTTGTTCAGTAATTTGTGCGAACTATAGCAATTGTTTCGATGTTTAAGCCAAAAACTTACTATGGATCAAAATAAGCGTAAGTATACCAATGGGGAGATTACCGTTTATTGGCGACCTAACCTTTGCGTGCATGCCTCCATCTGCTTTACCGATCTTCTTTCGGTATTTAACCCCAGAAAACGCCCTTGGGTAGATATGTCGGGCGCACCAACCCCTGCAATTATCGACATTGTAAACAGATGTCCTACCAATGCGCTAACCTTTAGCTGGAATGATAAGGAAAAGAACGATCTTGAAACGTCAGAAAAGGGGGAAAAAGATTTTGAAAGCCTTAACGAGGAGTTTGCCGGAATTTCGGAGCTGAAACCCGTTAAAGCCAACATCATGAAGAATGGACCGCTACTGGTTTCTGGTTCGTTTAAGATTATTGGCCCCGATGGAAAGGAGATGAGACGAATGCAAATGGCCTCATTTTGCCGATGCGGGAAAAGCGGAAGCTTACCCTTCTGCGATGGCTCTCACTTTAAGCATGGGTTTAACGACTAAATACAACTAGCATGGAAGAAGAACGCGACGAAAGCGTATTGGCTACCGTTACCATAAACGGAAGAGGCCCCATTCGCTTAGAAGGCAAATTTGAGCTGACAGATACTAATGGCGTAAAAGTTTTTATTGAAGATCAAACCATTAAAATATGTGGTTGCGGACGATCGGCTACCATGCCCATTTGCGACGGAGCACATAAAAGATAACCAGACATGCTAAAGCAGCATAGGCAATACCCAAAGTGTAGGGTATTGCTCTTTTAATCAGTAATAGGATCTAGGATTCTTAACCAACCTCATCTCCTTACACATGAAACTCAACAAGCTTATTCTAGCGCTTGTTGCTGCGTTTATTGCAACAGGCTTGCATGCAGCAACCGTAAACACGTCGAGTGGAACCTTTGTTGATACGAAAAGAAACAGAGATGTTCCCTACAAAATTTACTATCCCAACTTAGAGCAGGGCACCTATCCCGTAATCATCTTTTCGCACGGACTAGGAGGCAGCTGCAACGGATACTCCTACTTTGGCGAGTACATGGCACAACATGGCTACATCTGCATACACATTCAGCACAAAGGCTCCGATTCCGACATCTGGAAAAATGCAAGCAGTAAGATGGAAGTTATGCAAGCAATGAAGAGAGCGGTAATGCGTCCCAAAACCTCCATAGATAGATTTAAGGACATCCCCTTTACAATTGACCAAATAGCTGCCATGAACCAGTCATCTCCAATCTTTAAAGGACACATAGATGTAGGTAGCATAGGTATCGCAGGACATTCCTTCGGAGCACAAACGGTGCTATTTGCAGCTGGACAAAAAACCGTAAGAGGTGGTTTTCAGCTTAACGACACTCGCATTAAAGCAGGCATAGCATTAAGCCCCAACGCTCCCGAAAGTTTTAAAGACGAAGACTCGGATATTTACAATGACATGAAAATTCCGCTTCTACATATTACTGGGACAAATGACGACAGCCCCCTAGCAGGAAGTAAATCGGGCTTCACCCCTGCCAACCGAACAATTCCATACCAGAAGATCAAGAATGCACCTCAGTATCTAATTGTCTTCGATCAAGCAACACACATGACCTTCTCGGGAAGAGATGCAGAAGCCTCTCAAGATCCCTTCTGCGAAAAACATCTCGAAAATGTACTTCAAAGCTCGCTAGCCTTTTTCGACTGCTACCTAAAAGGCGAAAAGGAACGAGGTGCTTGGCTTAAAAAGGAGTTCGTAAAATCGCTAGCACAGAAAGATCGGTTTGAGTGGAAGTAGAAAGCCACCAAGCTAGCCTTCATTCGTATCGTCAGAATCTCAAAAATATAAAAGCAGCCGCAATGCTTGTGCGGTTGCTTTTTTTCTTGGTCAAACCTAAAGCTTGAAGAAATAGTAATAAGTTTGCAGCACTTATAATATATACCCTACTTTATTCATGGCTGGTTTCATCCGAATTAGGATTTTATTTCTTACGCTCATCCTCTTTGCTTGTATCGGCACAAAAGGGCAGATATCTATTAAAGGTACTGTTTTAAATCGCGAAACCAATGCAGTAGTAGAGGGGGTTCTCATAAAATCAGGGAAGAAAACTACGGTAACCAACCATCTTGGCCTTTTTATTTTGAAGTTAAGCAAAGGTGAATCGGCAAAGCTACAGCTGATGCATCTGGCCTTCGAAGAAGAAAACATATCGGTTAAATCAACAATAGATACTACGCTAACCATCTATATAACCCCAAAACAGCACAAGCTTGCAGAGATAACAGTAACAAGCCAACCAACAGAAAATAGAGGATCAAACATATCGGTTAACACCATAGAGATGCAAAAGAGAATCCCTCTCCTAGGAGAAGGAAACATCAACCTAATACTACAACAAAAACCTGGAGTGGCACATGCACAAGAAATCAATCCAGGCCTTTACGTTAGAGGATTCTCCAGCTCTCAGAATCAGGTAATCATTAACGGCTCTCCAATTTTCAACACAAACCATCTATTGGGAGTATACCCCTCGGTAAGCGCAAACGCAATTGCCAAAACACAGCTTCTCACAGACAATTTACATCCAAGGTATGGAGGAATGCTCTCCTCCTGCCTAATTATGGATAGCAATAGTAGACCCGCTGATAGCAGCGAATATATTGTAGGAGTAGGAGTTTTAACTTCGCATCTTTACAGCAGAGGTGCAATTGTCAAAAAGAAGCTATCCTACCTCCTTTCGGCTCGCCGTTCCTACTTCGATTTAGTAACAAAGAGCTACAATAAAAAAAATGATTACTCCCGAAACAGCGAAAAGCTACCCGACTACCGCTTTTATGATATCATAGGGTTGGTAACCTACCAGCACGACTCCTCCAGTAAAGTATGTGCCTCCACGTTTGTTTCAAGAGATAAGCTATCGCAGCACCAAAACTACTTAGGAATTGATGCTACCTGGGGAAATATTGCAGCAAACCTTTCTTGGGAGAAAAACATATCGAACAAAGTAAAGATAAAGGTAAATGGAGGTTACAGCCAGTACAATACCAATACCGATATCATTAAATCAAACAGTAACAGCATAACCAACTCCTTACAACGCTTTTACATATCGGCCGAGGGCAATCTAAAGATAAACGAAACAGGACAAGTAGACGCTGGCATTTTTGGAGGCAAAACCAGCACATCAATAAATTCCAACTCGAACGAAATTAATGGGAATGAGTCTTTTTTAAACAGTAAAGATGGCAGCTATATAAATAAAGGAATCTACGTCTCAATAAGTCAATCAGTAGCAAAAGTTGTACAGCTAAATGCAGGATTAAGGCTCGAATCATTTAGAAAAAACCAATACTACCTTTCTCCCCGTCTATACGCTCAATACTCCCTCTCTAAGCCAATATCCTTTTTTGCATCGTACTCGCAACGGCTACAATTCGATCATCTATATGCGCCCATGGGAATTAACCTTGCAATAGATATGACAATCCCCTGTGACGATACCTTAAAGCCCCAAAAGTCGCAGCAGGTAAGTGTTGGAGCTAACATCAACGTATCAAACGAATGGCATATTCAGCTATCATCATACTACTCAACGCTAATAAATCAGATCGATTTTATAAATCCAGAGCCTTTAAATGATGGATTCTACCACACTACAGGAAAAGGAGATGCTAAAGGAATAGAAATCTCTTCGTCCATAAAAAAAAGAACCTTTACCATAGAAGCCTCCTACTCTTTGAGTCAATCACGACGCAAGTTTGATAAAATCAACGATGGAAAATGGTTTAATCCACCGTTTGACATTAGACACAAAGCAGACCTATTTTTACACATAAAGATAAATTCTCGATGGAGCATCTCTGCTTCCCAATTCGTACAAAGCGGAAACATCACAACCATTCCAACCTCAATCTACTACGATAACGAACGCAATAAATCCATACCCATCTATACAACTCGCTATAACTTAAGGTTGCCCCTAAACCATCGGTTAGATGTAGCCGCACAGTATCAAGTAGTAAAAAGATTTGGGGAGGTGACACTCAACATGGGTATCTATAACGTATACAACCAAGCCAACCCATATTTCATTTATTTTAAACCGGAACAAATCGACAACGAACAAACCCGGCTAGTAGCAAAGAAAAGATCGCTGCTTCCGATGGTTCCTTTTTTCATGATAGAAGTTAAGATATGAAAACACCGCTCCTTATTCTACTCATAATATTCTGCACCATCAGCTGTAAGCTCGATAGCGATGTAGACATAACTCTTCCTACCCAAAAGAAATACCACATAGTAGAGGCTATTCTAAAAACAGATAAAGACATGAGCCTCCTACTAACCCAAAGCAATAGAATGAATGATATTGTAATGCTCAACTTCGTTTGGTACGCCCAAGCATCATTCATAATAAACAACGACACCATTCCACTAACTAACTATCTCATTTTTGACAAAGAAAACAACACCGTCATAAACTACCTATCTAAAACTCCACTCCCAAAATTCACAAACGGAGATATAAAACTCCTCATTATAAAAGATAAGGACACCATAACTTCCACCTCCCATTTTATAAAACCAATATCGATTAAAAGTTGGACTGTAAATGGAGTAGACATCAATGTTACCATTCCCAACATATACGACAGCGCCGATAGATTCTTTAGAATAGAAACATTCATCTACCATAGCAAAGAGAAAATCACTTCTAGATATGCTCAGCTCTACAACCTAGCAAAGAATAACGAGGAGTTGCTTAATATTCACATGAAAGTTGGAAAAATAAAACGCGACTCCATAAAAATCATCGTATCCCATATAACAAGAGAGCACTACGAATATCTTTACTCCTGCAATAGAGCCATAGACGCCTACTTCGATCCATTTACCGTGCCAACACCAATAAAAACAAATGTAAAAGGAGCAATGGGAATATTCACTGTAGTAGATGAAAAGTATATCTCCTTAAAAAGCACTTACCCTTAATATTAAGAATACAAGCTACATCTTAAAGGCTGTATGCACAAACTGCAATCTCAATTCGAAAGTCTCTAACCATGCACAAAACCTAAGACTTTCCTTAAAAAAGGATATATTTGCACGAATAAAATATTTTAAAACTAAGTCCAATGAAACATTTAATACTTGTAGCATCCATTGCTTGTGCAACCATTCTCGGATCATGCAGTAAAGACGATTCTTCCGTAAAACAACTTTCCCAAGCCGACGCAAAAGTTGAATTGCAAAAAGTAAGCAGCAACTTTGGAGCAGAGTATAAAACAATGCAGCAAAACAAAGGCATAAAAGCACTTGTAACTCTTTCTAAGATTGCAGACAAAGGGCTTCTTCCAAGCAGTTTTGCAAGTATTGCATCTCTAGAGGCAGTAAAAAGCAGCCTTTCTCCGCTACGCAATCCTATTGCCCCTGTATTAAAAGGGTCTGAAACACCTTTCGACTTTAATAAAAAAGGGAAATACACCTATACCAATGGAAAGTTTGTATTTAGCACAACAACCACTAAGGATATTGTTATAGTGTTCCCTACAGAAGGAAGCACCAAAAACAACGCGGTACTTACTCTCTCAAAATATGCCGAAATATATGTAGCTGCTCAAGAGGCTAACGTTCCAACTCAAATAGAAGCTAACCTAAGTGTAGACAACGTAACTGTCTTTAAAATCAGCTATAACGCTGCCTTTGGCGAACTTTTAAATGGACTAGGAACTAACGGAGTTGCTTCTGCTGACCTTTCAATGTCTTTCGCTCCCTACACACTCGAGTCTCACGACAAGGTTAGCATGAACCAAGGCAAGGCTGTCGCAACCAGCAGCACTTCGTTTAAAAACGGAAATAAGCAGCTAGTATCAGCACAAGAAGCCTTTAATATCTCACTCAACGAAAAGACAGGAGACGTTGCATTTAATGGTGACGTAGCACTACAAATCAACAATCTAAAACTTGAAGGAAAATTAAGTTTAGCCTACAACATGGATGGAGATTTTGACTACAAAGATATCGATATCAACAAAGCCATAAAGCTAGCAGCCTTCACATTCCCTGCTGGCGATAAAATAGGCGACATCATTGCCAATAAAGACAAACAAGGGAAAATCACACCTATGATTGTTTATGGTGATGGTACAAAAGAAAGCCTGCTAACCTACTTCAACAGCTGGTTTGGCAATATCAACAAATAGGCAATACGCAATAGAAATAAGAAAGCCGCTGCTTTTCGTTGAGAAGCAGCGGCTTTTATTTTATATACAATTTTACTTATAAAATCTTTATACCCTTCCAAAATATCCTTACATAATCCTTACGCCCCTACACCTACTTTTGATTTGTAAATAAAGACATTTATAAATCAAGGAAAATGACAACTGCTGATTTTATCCAGATCGCAATCTACGTAGGACTCCTCGTTGCACTTGCCCCTCTTCTTGGCAAGTACATGGCCAGAGTTTTTACAGGGAAAAAGCATTTTATGCTGCCCGCTTTAGGATGGCTAGAAAGATTATGCTACCGTACAATAGGTGTAGATTCCAATAAAGAGCAAGACTGGAAGTCCTATCTATGGGCTCTACTTCTCTTTAACCTATTTGGTTTTATCTTTCTTTTCGTTTTGTTGATGTGCCAAGGATTTTTGCCGCTTAATCCCCAACACCTTCCTGGCCTAGACCCTTTTTTGGCCTTTAATACCACAGCCAGCTTTGTTACCAACACCAACTGGCAGTCTTATGGCGGAGAAAATACGCTTAGCTACCTATCTCAAATGCTTGGACTAGGAGTACAAAATTTTGTAAGTGCGGCAACGGGCTTCACGGTAATTCTTGCCCTTATAAGAGGACTTTCCCGAAAGTCAACCACCCTTTTAGGTAACTTTTGGGTCGATTTAACCCGCAGCACACTATATGTACTGCTTCCTTTAGCCATTATTCTTTCGGTTGCACTTGTTTCTGAGGGTACAATACAAAATTTTAATAGCTATACCGAGGTTCATACCCTTCAGGGGGCAACGCAAGTTATTCCGCAAGGACCTGCCGCCTCACAAATTGCCATTAAGCAGCTTGGATCTAACGGTGGCGGCTTCTTTAACACCAACAGCTCTCACCCGTTCGAGAATCCAACTCCTTTTACCAACCTTTTGGAGATGCTATCGCTGCTTTTACTCGCTGCGGCCCTCCCCTTCACCTATGGGAAGATGGTTGGAAACATTAAGCAGGGCAGAATCATATTCGGAGTAATGCTTGTGCTGTTTTTAGCAGGACTTTCGCTATCGATGTACTCGGAGTATAGCGCCCACGCAGCCCATGCAGCCATGATGGAAGGCAAAGAAACCCGCTTAGGATTAACCAACAGCATCCTCTGGAGCGTTTCCACCACCTGCGCATCCAACGGTGCCGTCAACGCAATGCACGATAGCCTTTCTCCGCTATCCGGAATGGTTTCGATGGTGAATATGATGCTTGGAGAAGTAATATTTGGAGGTGTAGGCGCTGGTTTATACGGCATTTTAATATTTGTTTTCCTTACAGTATTCATTGCAGGGCTTATGGTAGGCCGCACGCCCGAGTATTTAGGAAAAAAGATTGATGCCTACGACATAAAAATGTCTATGGTAGCCGTTTTAGCGCCCAACTTTGTGGTTCTGGTCTTCTCCGCAATTGCCGTTATGCTCCCATCGGCGCTCACAAGCCTCAACAACGCTGGTCCGCACGGCTTCAGCGAGATTTTATACGCCTTCACATCGGCTGCCGGAAATAACGGAAGCGCTTTTGCTGGTCTGAATGCCAACACCCCTTTCTATAATACCATGATTGGCCTTGGGATGCTCATCGGACGCTTTGGGATCATCGTCCCAGTGATGGCGATAGCCGGAAACCTTGCACAAAAGAAGATCACCCCTCCTTCGGCGGGCACATTTAGAACCGATAATATGCTTTTTGCGGGCTTGCTAATCACGGTAATCCTCATTGTAGGCGGATTGACCTTCTTCCCAGCCCTTTCGCTCGGTCCAATTGTGGAGCATTTGCTTATGAATGCCGGAGTAACCTTCTAAAATTTGAAGTCAATGGAAAATAAGAATACAAAGCTACTTAATAAGCAGCTCATCATCGAAGCGATAGTAGCTTCATTTACTAAGCTAAACCCTAAGGTTCAAATAAAGAACTTTGTAATCTTCTTGGTGGAGCTTGGAGCCATTGCAACAACCCTTGTTGTCTTTTATGAGCTCTTCAGCGGTTCCTTTTCGGGATTCAACCTGCAAATAACCATCTGGCTTTGGTTTACTGTGCTATTTGCCAACTTTTCCGAAGCAATTGCCGAAGGTAGAGGCAAGGCACAGGCCGATAGCCTCCGAAAAAATAGAACCGAAACCAAGGCTAAGCTATTTGATGGCAAGTCGAAGGTTACCGAAATCAACGCAACTGAGCTTAAAAAAGGAAATTTGGTGGTTTGCGAGGCAGGCGACATCATTCCAAGCGACGGCGAGGTGGTTGAAGGCATCGCCAGCGTAGACGAATCCGCAATTACGGGAGAATCTGCCCCAGTAATTAGGGAAAGCGGCGGAGATAGAAGCGCTGTAACCGGAGGTACAAAGGTTATTAGCGATAGGATCGTCATTAGAATCACAGCCGAGCAGGGCGATACCTTCATAGACCGTATGATATCGCTGGTTGAAGGTGCTAGCCGCCAAAAAACGCCCAACGAAATCGCGCTATCGATGCTTCTTGTCGGATTAACCATCATTTTTATCCTAGCAGTAGTTACTCTACCCGCATTTTTTGGCTACGGACTCGCAGCGTCTGGGCTTCCAGCGTCGAGCAACCTCTCTCTTACCATCCTTATTGCCCTTTTGGTGTGCCTAATCCCAACTACCATCGGTGGGCTGCTTAGCGCAATCGGAATTAGCGGCATGGACAGGCTTTTGCGTCGTAACGTAATTGCCACCAGCGGCCGAGCAATAGAGGCAGCAGGCGATGTGGACGTTCTTCTGCTCGACAAAACAGGGACCATCACCTTAGGAAACCGTATGGCCACCGATTTTATCCCTGCCGAGGGTATAACCTCCGAGGAGTTGGCCATAGCAGCGCAGCTCTCGTCCCTGTCCGACGAAACACCCGAAGGAAGGTCGATTGTGGTGCTTGCCAAAGAGAAATATGGGCTTAGAGCTCAAAATATTCATGCTAACGACATCACCTTTATACCTTTTACCGCACAATCGCGCATGAGCGGCGTAGATATAAAATCTGCCAACGGTTCCATCCGCGAAATAAGAAAAGGATCAACCTTAGCTATCAAAAAGTACGTTCAGCAGAAGGATGGATTTATGCCCAAAGCGGTAGAAGACGTGGTAGAAGAGCTGGCACGCATGGGCGCAACGCCTTTGGTGGTTGCCGAAGGTGATAAAGTGCTCGGAGTAATCCATCTAAAGGATATCGTAAAGGGTGGCATCAAGCAAAGATTCGCCCAGCTACGTGCCATGGGCATCCGCACCGTTATGGTAACCGGCGATAACCCCTTAACCGCCGCCGCCATTGCTGCCGAAGCTGGTGTAGACGATTTCATAGCCGAAGCAAAGCCCGAGGATAAGCTTAACCGCATTAGAACAGAGCAAGCCAACGGTAGGTTAGTGGGAATGATTGGTGATGGAACCAATGATGCCCCTGCGCTAGCCCAAGCAGACGTTGGGATAGCCATGAATAGCGGTACGCAAGCCGCCCGCGAAGCTGGGAATATGGTTGACTTGGATAGTAATCCAACGAAGTTAATAGAAGTGGTCGAAGTTGGGAAGCAGCTGCTCATGACACGCGGCTCGCTAACCACCTTCAGCATTGCGAACGACGTTTCGAAGTACTTTGCCATCATTCCCGCCATTACAACGATACTTTACGCCAAATCGGGAGGCGAAGGACCGCTTTCGGCACTCAACATTATGCACTTGTCGACCCCAGAAAGCGCCATTTTAAGCGCGGTGATCTTTAATGCCATCATCATCATCCTTTTGATACCGCTGGCACTTCGTGGGGTAGCCTACAAACCCATGTCGGCAAACGCGATACTCTCTCGGAATATCCTGATATACGGTTTGGGAGGTTTGATAGTTCCCTTTATAGGCATCAAGCTTATCGATATGGTAATTTCAATGTTCTAGCAAAACGGCAAACAGCTTTAAAAACAACCGCCATTTAAAAAGAAGAAGAAAATGAAATCACAAATACTACCCGCCATTAAGGCGTTCGCCATCCTAGCCATTATAACAGGCGTTGCCTATCCCCTGCTAATTACCGGCATAGCCCAGCTGGCCTTTAACGGCAATGCGAACGGGAGCATCATCTACCAGAATGGGAAGGCAGTGGGTTCGAAGCTCATTGGACAAGAATTTACCGACGCCAAATACTTCTGGAGCCGCCCATCGGCGGTTAGCTACAGCTCGTCGCTATCTGGCGCCAGCAACCTTGGCCCTACAAGCGCCAAGCTCGACTCGACGGTAAACGCCCGTCGCCAAAGCTTCGCTAGCGCCAACGAGGTAAAGGCCAACACCCCTATTCCTGCCGACATGCTCTGCTCGTCGGCCAGCGGCCTCGATCCACACATCTCGCTGGAGTCTGCCATGCTGCAGCTTAACCGCGTAGCCAAGGCTCGGGGTTTCGACGCCGAAAAAAGGGAAAAAGTGGTGCATCTGATCTACCAAAAATCGCATACCATCGATTTTGCAACCAACGAAATGCGCTATGTTAATGTTTTAGAGTTAAATTTGGAAATCAATAAGCTATAATGAACGAGCAATACGACCTCAGACCCGATCCCGACGAGCTTTTGACATCCCTGAAGCTCGAGGAGGAAAGAAGCAAGCGTGGAAAGCTGAAAATCTTCTTTGGAATGTGCGCAGGAGTGGGTAAAACCTACTCCATGCTCAAATCGGCAGCCGTCGAAGCCGAAAAGGGAGTCGATATTGTCGTTGGGTATGTCGAAACACACGGCAGGAAAGAGACTGAGGCCCTATTGAACGGCTTTGAAATCATTTCGAGGAAGAATGTACTATACAAGGAGACATCTTTACCCGAGATGGACATCGATGCCATCATTCAAAGAAAGCCCAACACCGTTTTAGTAGACGAACTGGCCCATACCAACGCCCCTGGAAGCCGTCACAACAAGCGTTTTCAGGATGTTTTGGAGATTCTGGACAACGGTATAGATGTTTACACCACCTTAAACGTGCAGCATCTCGAAAGCAGAGCCGACACGGTGGCCCAAATAACAGGTATTGTCATCCGAGAAACGCTTCCCGACGAGATTTTCGAGAAGGCTGATGAGGTAGAGCTGATTGACATCACCACCAAGGAGCTTTTAATCCGCCTAACAGAAGGTAAGGTATATGCCGAAGAGCGTTCGCGCGAAGCTTTACTCAACTTTTTTAGGGAAGGAAACATCACGGCCCTACGCGAAATGTCTTTACGCATCGTTGCCGACCGTGTAGACAAGCAGCTGCGCGATTACATGCAGCTGAAGCGCATCCGCGGCCCTTGGAAGTCGGGCCTACACCTCATGGTGGTTATTGGCCCCAACCAGCAGTCGGCCAAGCTCATTAGGTGGGCCAAAAATCTCTCCTATACCATGTCGGCAAGCCTTATGGCCCTCTATGTGGAGACACCAAGGCCCCTTAACGACCCTCAGAACGAGCAGCTCACCAAAAATATAAACCTTGCCCGCCAGCTGGGAGCCGAAGTGGTTACCACGTCGGACAACGACCTCGTTAAGGCGATACTAACCGTCGCTTCGAAGGAGAATATCACCCACATTGTGGTGGGAAAACCTCGTACGCGGAACCTTTTATCCCTTTTGCAGCTGGGCAGCTTTGTGCAGCGGCTCATAAAAAACAGCGGGAACATCGACGTGTACGTCTTGGGGTCCGATTTGCAGAGCGATATCTCGTACAAGCGCTATATTGCCTTCCCATCGTATACCTCAAAGCCAATTCAGTACTTTATTTCCGCGTTGGCCGTTATTATTCCCTCGTTTTTGATGTTTCATCTCAGCCATGCCATAGGCTATCAGGTGGTATCGCTGGTTATGATGTTTATTGTATCGCTTCTTGCCACCGTTTTTGGTATTGGACCGATACTTTTGGCAGCTTTTCTGAGCACCGCCATATGGGATTACTTCTTTATCCCGCCTCATTTCACGCTGCACATCGAAAAACCCGAAGATGCCCTTACTTGCATCATGTTTTTTGTGATTGCGCTCATCAACGGCGTTCTCACAACGCGCGTACGCCGCCAACAAAAGCTCACCAAGGATCGAGAAGAGCGCACCAACGCCCTTTTCCAGCTTACCAAGGAGCTATCGTTGGCCACCAACCTCGACGAGGTGCTTTCCATCTCCAAAAAAAGGATCAAGAAGCATTTCGACGTGGAGCCAATCTTTATTTTACAGGATGGACAGGGAAAATTACAGGAGTACAACGCCTTTACCGAGAATGAGTACAGCGTAGCAAGCTGGAGCTACCGCTACTGCAAGAATGCGGGGCACTTCACCGACACTTTACCCTCCTCAAAACATACTTTTTATCCCTTATACGGTGCTACACTTAAGACAGGAGTAGTAGCCATAGAGCTAGCAGCCCGTTTAAAAGGCGACAAGGAGCTTTTTTGGGACACTTTCATCACCCAAATATCCAACGCCATAGAGCGCGAGTTCTTAAACAAGATTGCGCGCCGTGCCCAGCTGCTAAACGAGTCCGACAAGCTCTACAATACCCTTTTCAACTCCATTTCGCACGAGTTCAGAATACCTGTTGCCACCATAATGGGAGCCTCCGATGCCCTAATGTCGCAGGATTACCCACAAGAAATACAAAAGGAGTTCTACGGAGAGATCAACAAGGCCTCCGAAAGGCTCAACCGCCTTATCGAAAACCTTCTGAACATGTCCAGATTGGAATCGGGACGTATAACCCCCCGGTTTGAGTGGTGCGAGGTGAACGATTTGGCCAACGAAGTGGTAAAAAACCTTCAAAAGGAGCTCGAAGAGTACAACGTGGAGGTTGTAATATCGCCAGACACGCCAATGGTTAAGCTCGACTTTGGCCTAACCGAGCAGGTGCTCTACAACCTGGTTTATAACGCCACCCAACACACCCCAAAGGGCTCCACCATCCGCCTAAAGTTCTTTTTCGACAACGATACCCTAACCATTTTAGTTATGGACCGTGGCGAGGGCTTTAAATATCCCGATATTGCGCATATCTTTGATAAGTTTTATCGGGGAACCGACGCCAAACCAGGGGGAATGGGGCTTGGCCTTTCGATAGTAAAGGGATTCATCGAGGCGCAGGGCGGAACCGTTTCGGCCGAGAACAGAACCAACGGTGGCGCACGTTTTGTCATTAAAATGCCATCGCCCGTTCCTAATATCAACTTAGAGTAGCTTAGCAGCATGGAAATTAAGGATACCATATTGGTTATTGACGATGAGGTGCAAATACGCCGCTTGTTGGAGATTACGCTAACGGCCAACGGCTATAATGTGGCCGAAGCAGCCAATGCAAAGGATGCAGTGGTGGCTGCGGCCACCCACACGCCGGCTCTAATTATTCTCGACCTTGGCCTACCCGATCTCGACGGGCAGGTGGTGCTTAAGCAGCTCCGCGAGTGGTATCAAAAGCCCATCATTGTGCTTTCGGCGCGCAGCTCGGAGGACGAAATCGTAAAGGCTCTCGACTCGGGGGCCAACGATTACCTCACAAAACCCTTTCGCAACGGAGAGCTGCTGGCCCGCATCCGTTCGAGCATCCGCTTTAGCAATACAAACGAGGCATCGCCCATCTTGAACTTCGGCAACCTCTCTGTAGATCTGGCCAACCACACCGTGAAGAAGGATGGAGAGCCCCTGAAGCTAACCAGCACCGAATTTACCATGCTGGCCCTGCTCTCGAAGAACGCCGGAAAGGTGCTGACGCACCAGCAGCTGCTTAAGGAGGTGTGGGGATTTAGCTACATCAACCAAACCCAGTATCTACGTGTATTTATTGGGCAGCTACGAAAAAAAATTGAGGATAACCCCTCGCAACCCACCTTTATAAAGACGGAATCGGGCATTGGCTACCGATTTACCGAAGGAGTATAGGGGCGACATTCCTTAAAAGTCCATCTACTTTAAGCATCATTACGTAGGGCTGATATTGGCGCACAATATCGCAGCCTAGGAGCGGTATTGCCTACAACGAAGCACCCTACATCCGTAGCGCCAGCCGTAAGACGCGCTACAAAACAGCAACATAGGATAAGAACCTAAGCTACAATTCAAAAAAACCGCTCGTATTCAGCTTCTTTATCGGCCAGCGGCTATGGTATCCAAACCATCAACCTAAAAATGCCACAGAGCCAGCTTAGCAGAGAAAGAAAAGAACCGAGCAGATAAAAAAAACAAGCTAAAAGAACCGCATGTATACCATGCACTAACCACATCCATTAAAATGAAAAAAGCATTTTTTCTGCTGATGATCGCATCAGCTGGCCACGCCTTTGCCCAAGCTCAAGAGGCAAAAAAGGCTCCTCTCGAAGGGTTTAATACCACCTGGATTAACGGACAAAGCCGTCAAACCGAGTTTCCGCTAGCTGTAACCGATGCCAGCGGTCAGGTAGTAGTAACTGCAATGGCCTACGTCGATGCCTACTATAACTACGACCTTAAAAGGCCTTTAGACAATACTCATACCTGCTCAGCATCCATTGGACGCCACAACGAATTCACCTTAAACATGGCCACCATAGGTTTGGAATCTTACTACAAGAATACTATCGGCCGGATATGGCTGCAATCGGGTAGTATGCTCAATCTTATCCAAGAGACAGACGGTTCGACCCTTAAGGGACGCAACAGCACCGTTAGTAACCTCAAGTACATCCGCGAGGCAGCCGCTGGCTACCACTTTAACGTGCTAAATGGGCTTAATATCGAGATGGGACTCTTTAGCAGCTTTATTGGAATGGATAGCTACCTAACGCAGGAGAATTGGAGCTACCAGCGCGCCATGGTAAACGAGTTTGTGCCCTCCTACCTCACAGGCGCACGCCTTCAGCTCTTCCCTTCGTGGAAATTTAAGACGGAGCTGTGGCTTGTAAACGGATGGCAAAGCTATAGCCGTTGGAATAAGATGGCCGGAATAGGAAGCGCCAACCTTTGGCGCCCAACCGAAGATGTACAAGTAGCAGCCAGCCTCTATGTGGGCAAGGATAGCCGTTTAAACACCAACCGTTTTCATCACGACAACAGCATAGCCCTTCGATACCATAATCAGCCCACCTCTAAAGGGCTTTCGCAAGCTGCTTTGGCGCTAAATACCCATTACGGATTCCAATGGGGCGATGGAGCAAAGCGTAGCGAACAAAATATATTCGGAATATCGGCCATGAACCGCCTTTGGTTTATGCAGAATACCGTTGGACTAACCCTGAGGTACGACTACCTCACCAATCCGGGGCTCTACCTCGCCTTTTCGCCTGCAACCCTTACCCCAAACTCGTTTACCCAAGCCATAAATAACATGGATAAGCCAAAGCTAAACATCAGCCAGCTTACGGCAACCGTAGACTATATGCCAAATAGCTTCACAACCCTTAGGCTAGAGCTCGGATACCGTAAGAGCAACGTTCCCTACTTTGCAGGGCACGATGGCACCACCTCGCCCGATGGTTGGGCCGATTCGTCGACCACCGGATGGACTCCGTCGCTCGTAAAAGATGAAGCAAGAATAACTATAGCCGCTGGTTTCAGGCTATAGCCGTAAAGATCCGTATATGTCTTTTTAATAAGGACTATCCTCCCCTCTAGCAGCGAATGCTCGGGAGGAGGAATTCTACTATACCCATTAAAAAGATGATCGTTAATACCTAGTGCTCCTGCAGGTGCATTACATTTACATACCGATGTATTGCAATAGGAGCTTTGGTCTTTAAGATTATCTGAATTACCGCTTGGCGAAACTCCTCCTTGGTTTTCCAGGTGGTTCCCACATCATCGGAGTCTAAGCCAATCTCTATAACGCCCTTAAAGTTATCTCGTTCCCACTTTGCCCTATCTATAAGCGTTGCAACGGAGCTATTTTGGTAGTTCATAATCGAAAAACCATTCAAATAGTTAGCTACATCTGCAAACCAAGCCTTTCGATCCTCATCCGAAGTCCATCCAACCGCAGTCATGCTGTCATACCAAAAAGGAATGTCTGCCATAATCTCATCGCCGCCCATTCCATTATCAGCAAGTACCTTTCGGGCATCGCGGTAGGCTTCTTTTAGTAGGCTCATTATCTCGCGTTTGCGCTCTATGGTTGCTTTTGACCATTCCTCTAGCCCATGTGGCTCAATATCCAGATGTACACCTACTAACCGCTCATCTGGCTTAACCGATTGATTGTACAAAATGTAGTTGTTGGTAATGTAGGCTATCATATCCTTTCGGTATTGCGGGTAAACCCACTTAGGACTTCCAATTAGGTATACCGGCTGGATGCCTGCCGTATGGAGCTTTTTAAGCCACCTTTGCATAGCCTCCTTTTTATCAGGAGTGCTAGGCATACGTAAATATCCCCCATAAACACGGGTAATACTGTTCTTTTTGTAGCTGGCCAATACCACCGCCTCCTTACTGGAGTCTACAACAACATGATTAATACCGTAAGGCTCCGTTTGCGAGCCCCAGTGCCAAACGCTAACCACCTCCTTACCTGTAAAACCTTTGGCAGCAGTCGTTCCTTGTCCAAAAATGCGTTGATGAAAACCTACCGTAAGCAGTAGCAGTACAGCAGCAGAGAGTAAATAAGCCTTCATATTGGTTTATATTTAAAATAAATATCTCTACAATATACGCCGAGTTATATTTAAAAGTCAATAGTAAAAAAGAATAAAATATACGACTATAAAAATTAAAATTACGGCTTACAAGCTTGCTAAACTAATTTTATAATAGCGTCTACAATCTTCAAAAATAAAATTACCATCCTTCAAATATGGGTAACGTGCTCGTAAGCTATTTTCAGAAGCTCGTATTCCTTTTTCAGAATTCCGTAATGCATATTCGTAATTTGGTTAACCCATTTCGTACGCTCGAATTGTAGCTATAAGTAGTATCATTACTATTTTTAGATAAAAAGTAATTGCCATCGTAATGGCAAGGTTACCCAAAGCAAATAGCATTACGTAAAAGAGCTACAATAGAATAGCTATATAGGCATATAATTACCATCAATACCCGTAAAAAAGATGCTTTATAGGTGAAATAAAATAAATGGGAGCAAAACAAGCAGATCAAACCTAAAACGCTATATATGAACAACAAAAGAAATAAACCACAACAAAACCCTCCTGTTTTTATGTTGCATAACATATTTTTATAGCAATATTAGCATCTGGCGCGATAAATACATTTTTTGTAAATTGTAGGAAAATTGGTAGATACGTGGCTACACAAATCCAGCGCTAGCTGCTGCCAATTGGTATAATAATGCCCCATTATGCGGGGAATAATTATTCACTCTAAAACCCTTAAATATGGGAAGAGAACTGGTAAGAAGCTACTCCATGACCGATAGCGAAATGCTGCAACAGTCAAAGACGTTTATAGAGCTAGCAAAGCTAGATATCGACGAGCTAACAGCGGTAGAACCCTCCATAAACCTATCAATACTAAACAGCATGGACGAAGAGACTACTAGCTGCATTAACGATTTTTCGAGCGTGGAGTCTAAGAATAGCATCTCGATTGCCAAAGCAAATGTTGATCGCACAATGACAAAATGCCGCAACGAAATACAGCTCTTCTTCTTCCATTGCAAGCGCACCTTCCCCGATATCCCATCAATAACCATAGAGTTTGGCAAGAGGGAGATGGAAAAGGCCAGGCTAAACCCCGAAAAGATGATTCGGCTTATGAACCTAATTATTACCACCTACGATAAGCCAAGCTACAAGGAAAAGCTGGATAGCAGGCTTACAGCTAATTTTAAGGATAGGCTGGAGGAGCTAAAGCAGGAGCTATTGAATGCTAGCGCTATGCTTGGAGTAGCAAAAGCCAATCGGCCTGTAGAAACTGAAGCTAGAATTATGCGATTTAATGCCGTATGGGATTTTACGCGCAACATAAGCGAAATTGCCAAAATCGCATTCCGTAATAGCTTTGCCAAACAGCAGCAGTACAAGCTCTACGATACGCCAACGCATAAACCATCGCAACCCGACCAATCCGATAACATAAAAACGGGAAATGAGGAACCGTAGGCTAAGCGCAAGGTTCGTCATTTTAAGGCTAGCGCCCAAAAAAGATCAGCGAAATACAGCTAGCAATAAATAGTAAAGTTTTTTACTCGACATGAGGTATCATAATTCATTCCTTTTTTTAAAAAGGAAACTCCCCACCCCCGAAGAGACTTCGGTGATGGGGAGATCTTGTTTTTAGGGCTTATAAATAGTAAAGTTATAGTAATATCGTCGTGTGAAAGAATTTTAAAATGCCAAATATAATAGATAGTTCTTAAAAACCTACTTTAGCTTGTAGCTAACTCCTACACCTAGGAAAACGTTGTACATGCTAAAGGTTATGCTCTTAAAATCTTTTCCAAAAAGAGGAACAAGGCCTGTTGTAAGGTTAACATCTACCCCCAAACGGCTATTTATCATTCGCTTGGTCCCAAATTCGAGCCCCGCATCCCATTTTTGCACATTTTTACTAAAATCGAACTCCCCCTCGGTTACCTGAATCTTATTTGTGTTGTTATCAATCCAAATATAACCGTCGCGAGCGTATCCATTAAACTTCGAGCTGATGTTGTAAGACAGGTAGCCTCCTCCATAAATGCTCCACTTGCTGTTTAGCTCGTACACGGCCTTTACCGGAAGCGACATGTAGCTGTTGTAGGCCTTTGTATCATTTGCGCCCGTAAAGTAACCCGATAACTGAGAGCCATTTTGGTAAAACTCGGTGTAGTAACCCTTCACATCGGCCTTCACATGCATTCCTTTAGCCTCGTAACGCAATCCGGTAAACACCTTAAAGCTGTTAAGACGGTATACCGATATTTCGTAGCTCACCGAAGGGGTGAAAAGAGGGTTAAACCCGGCTACCGTAATATTTTTTGGCATGCTATAGGGGGTGGTTGCTCCAATATTAAGGTTTCCTTTAATAAAGCTCTCATGCTCCCAGGCGTAAGACTTTAAGCCAGACAGTATAAAAGCAAGTAGCACCAGTTTTTTAATCATTCGATACGTTTTGTGATAAAAAAATATGTTTTGAAGCAAAGCTATAATGAAATAGCTCCGCTTCAAAACCTATTAAAAATTGGCAGAGTCTTGCGGTATCGTACCGATACCACAAAAAATCATTATAAGACAGTTAAAAACAAAACACAAATGTCACTATAGATTCGGATACAAATACCTTGCCGTTTTGTGGCAGCTCTGCAGCATTTTCCTCAAAAACGAGCTATAGAAGGAAGGTTTTGGGGAGGACAAAAGGCGCTTCACAAACGACATTCATCCCGTAAAAGATAAACCTGAGCAATCCTTAAACCCCCCAAAAGCCTTCGTACTATCCTAATTTATAGTCGAATCTGCTACAACAACCTAATAAGCGGGTAAAGCATCGGCCTAAAAGGTGTCGCACGGCAGCAATGGCCGTTTTGCCACTATATAGAATTGTTTTAAATATTTTTGGTAGTCACTTTTATGTCGTCAACAAAAAGGGTACTCCCTACAGCTCCCTTAAAGATGTTTCCATCCCAGCTAGACGAGCACACAATGGTAAACATCAAATTCTCACCGGGTACTACGTCCCTCTTATAGTCTAGCACCAGGTCAAATTTGGTGTACACAGGCTGCTTACCACCCTTAAGCACAGCCTTAGCAATAATGCGGGAGTCTGTAAGGACATTGCGGCCATTCAAAGGCTCGGTGCCCGTAAACACAACGGCATAAATGGCGCACGAATCCTTTCCGTTGGGAATCACCGTGAAATTTTCGTCGGTTAGCTTATCGCCAGGGAGATACTTGTAGTATCCGCTCACGCTTAAAGGCTTGCGGGTGATTGGCACGCCGAAGCTGGTGCATTTCAAGGGGTCTGTCATTAAATGCAAGGTGGTAAAAGAGCCTAAGAAAAGAGAACCAGTAGCAATGGGAGTATTCTGGCCAAATACTGGCTTATCCGAAACAAATTCGGTACGAATAATAGCCGCCTTTGCCCCCTGAAAAGCATCTTCGGTTTGGTCTACAGTATTTTTTACGTTGTATCCAAGACCTCTTAATAGCACGTTACCAATGTTGGCAGTACTCCAATCGCTATTTGTAGGGGTGTAGTATATTGAATTATCCGAAGAAGCATCTGCCGGTTTCTTTTCCCAGCTGTCGAAAGGGTTAGAAAGCATTGCTTCCCTACGAACAGAGACCTCATACTCGCGAGTAACCGCTTTATCCTCCGATGTAACCACGTACTTAACCGGGTTGGTAAAGTCTTGGGTGCTTCCATTCTTTGGCGAAATGGTTGCTCCCGATGAAAGCTTAAATACTGGGCTTAACTTGGTAGCATCGGCATCTTTAGAAACATAAATGGTGATTTTAACCCCCGAAATGGCAGCATTACCCAGAGAAACTGGCTCTTTTAGCTGAACGGCCTCGATTTCGGCCTCGTGGTTATCGCTTTCCTTACTACACGATGCAGCACCAACAAGCAGCACCGATGCAAAAAGCATGTATGCCGCTACTTTCTTTACTAATTTCATTGTTTTATTGGTTTGGTTTGTACTACTAAATAAATTCTATCTATGGCTGATAATTTCCTATCGAACTAGAGGCCCTCTAAATAATCAGCAAACCTCTAACCCCGTAAGATTATAACAGACCATACTATCAAAGATTGTACTAAACCACATTTGTACTGTAGCAGAGATGCACCTAAAGCTAAACATCGCAGCTTTAAACCAGCTATACCAACATACAAACCCAATACTAGGCAGAAGAAGAGGTAAAAAGCCTCCATTAAACAGTAACATCTAGGCGCGAAACAGTACCGACCTCCGTCGTCGCTACCTTTATTATTCACAAACAATTAGAGCTTAGTTCGAACAAGCAACAGCGGCAGATTAGGACTAAACACCCCCTTTTATTGTTGAGCCAACCATGTTTTCACCTAGTTTAACCAAAACCAAACAGGTGCAACGCTACTTGAGAAATAGGAAACAGCCCTCCTGCGAAAGGAATAAAACTTATATATTTAGCCAGCGTTATGCCGCTCCATACCGCATCGTTAGAATCGGGTTAACCGCTATTTTAGAATACAAAGCAGCCTCAATAAAATGGATACATACCAAATAATCTCCTTCATTGCAGCCTCTGCTGCGCTAACGGTTCTTCCAGGTCCAGATATTCTTTTTGTAATAGCGCAAAGTATCTCCAATGGCTGGAAAAGCGGAGTTGCAGTAGCACTTGGCCTTTGCTCGGGATTAATTGTACATACCTCGGCGGTGGCCCTTGGTGTTGCGGCGCTTCTTGTGAAATACCCGGTGGCACTAACAGGTGTAAAAATATTTGGAGCTCTATACTTAATGTATTTAGCCTACCTCTCGTGGGGAGAATCGGGATTAAGCATTGCCAACAATAGCGAGAAGACAAACTATGGGAAGCTTATACGAACTGGTTTCATTATGAATGTCCTTAACCCTAAGGTATTGCTGTTTTTCCTAGCTTTTTTGCCACAGTTTATCGTTAAAGGACCGAATCCTGCTTTTCAGGTTGTAGTTTTTGGGATGCTATTCTTTGTACAAGCAATTATAATCTTTTCCATTATCGCCCGATTTGCAGGAATGCTAAATCGAAGCATTGCCCAATCGCGAGCAAGCCAGCATATCGGAAAAATAAAAAGTGGCGTTTACATTTTAATTGCGATAAACCTATTTTGGTTGTAACACCACCTCTTTATAAGGAGTGTAGATAGGGGGCTAAGCCCCTTTATTCCTAATCTAGCTTAATATCAAACTTTTCTAACCTCCTATAAAGTGCCGCTCGGCTAATGCCAAGCACTTCGGCTACCTTAGAGATGTTACCACCATATAAATCGATTGCCTTAACAATCATTTTACGCTCCATCTCCTCTAAAGGCTGCAACGTGGTGCTATCAACCTCAACCTGTTTTGCCGACATGGAGTTCTGAGCCAAATCTTCTGCCTCAATAATCTTTTTACCAGACAAAAGAACTGTCCGCTCAACCAAATTTTTCAGCTCGCGGATATTTCCGGGGAAAGGTTGCCTCAACAAATAGTCGATAGCACCCGAACTTAGGTCTACACCTCCTTCAAAATCGCCAGCCATACGCTGAATAAAGTGACGAGCGAGCAAGGGGATATCCTCGGGACGCTCGCGCAGCGGAGGCAGATTTATGGTTATTAGGTTTACTCTATAAAACAAATCCTCGCGAAACAAGCCCTTTGCAACCAGCTGCGAAAGATCTTTGTTGGTAGCACAAACAACACGAACATCAACCTTAGTCGGTTTGCTCTCTCCCAAAACCTCGAAAGTTTGCTCCTGAAGAACTCTTAGCAGCTTCACTTGGCACGAAAGATCTAGCTCGCCCAGCTCATCTAAGAAAATAGTTCCTTTATTGGCCATTGTAAAGCGGCCAACGCGATCTTGGTAGGCATCAGTAAATGCCCCTTTCTTATGACCAAACATTTCGCTCTCGAAAAGAGATTGCGATATTCCTCCAAGATTAACTTTAACCATGCTTTCGCGCCCCCTTGAGCTATTATCATGAAGCGCTTCTGCTATAAGCTCCTTCCCGGTTCCACTTTCGCCAGTAATGAGAACTGGGGCGTCTGTTTTGGCAACTCGGGCAACTGTATTAAGTACCTCCATCAACTTCGAAGAGGCACCTACAATTTTATTAAACTTAAACTTTGTATTCAGCTCAACTCTGGTGCTCCCCGAAGGTGCTGCAACCTCCTTCGAGCTCAACTCTACAGCTCTATTAACGGTTGCAATCAACGTCTCGTTACTCCAAGGCTTAGTAATGAAATCGAAAGCACCAGCCTTCATTCCACGCACGGCCAAATGAATAGATCCCCAAGCGGTAATTAGTATTACCGGAACCTTTGGGCAGAATATTTTTACCTGCTTAAGAAGTGTAATCCCTTCCTCTCCTGACGTTCCCGACGAATAGTTCATATCCATCAATATCAGCTCTGGAGATGCACATCTCACCACTTCCAGAACCTCTTCGGGGGATGAAAATGCGGCAACCTCGTACCCATGCTGCTTTAACAACAGCGATAAGCTAGAACGAACGGCTATATCATCGTCAACAATCAATATCATTTTGGAATATTTGAAGCAAAGTTAGAAAAAGGTGATAGATATTCTTTCTGCCAATACCACTAGGCTTAGGAAGTAACCTGCACGTTCTACTTTTAGGCAGACATCTTCTAAAAGCAAATTAGTAAAAACGACAAAGAAAGTAGCAAGCACCACCTAACTTGTAAAGGGATGCTTACTATTCTAAAATTATAGAAGCATAAGCTTTTCGTCTATTACTATATTACTTTTTCTTACAAAATCGTAAAGTGTTATCTGCCGGATGTTGTAGAAAAATAGCCAGGAGCCGTAAAGCTGCGAAATGTAGTTGCGCTTTGCCTCATCGCGAGAGGATTGCGCATCGTTTATATCGAGCACATTGACTTTGCCCATCAAAAACGTTTCGAAAGATGTTTTGTAACGTTGCTGAGCCACGGAGTCTGCTTCTTGAGCCAAGCTTAGCTGCTTAGGCTGATCGAGCAGCTGCATAACAGAGATGAAAACTCCCTCCTCGAAACGCTGCGTTTCCTGCTCTACCTTTCCTTTTTCGACCTCGAGCTGCGATTTTGCCTGCTCTACCTTGCTGCGTCCTTTGCCCCAATCGAGAATTGGAATACGAACCCCAACCTTTGCAACCTGAAGATCCTTTAAATCGTGGTAGGCATTGGGAAGCTTTTCGGCGCTACCTGTTAAACCAAAAGAAAAGAAAAGGTTTGCTCGAAAACCCCTCGAGGCCTTTGCATCTGCCACCTGCATTTGTGTTTCGAGAATGCGCCGCTGAACCTCCTGCATAAACGGATTATTAGCGCGGACAAGCTGCATTGCCTCGTCGAAGGAGGTTGTAGCAGTTGGCGCTTGTGCTGGAATTTCGGGGATTAGGAATACCTTATCGTTAAAGCCAAGAAAGCTGCGAAGCGCAAACATTCTTTTCTCCTGCTCCTGACGCACGGTAGCCATGTTGAGCTCAAAGTTTATTTTCGAGAGTTTTAGCTGCAAAAGATCGTTATCCGAAATAACACCAATACCTTTTTTGGCAACAGCAATCTCATACAGCTTACTTGCATTCTTTAGGTTTTGCTCGGCAATGTCGCTATTTACCTTTGCCAAAAGGAAATCGAAGTAAAGCGTGATTGCCTTTACCTGAACCATCTCCATGTTGGCACAATACCTACGTTTTGCCTCTTCGTAACGGATTGGCTCTATCTTACCCATCCATTTTAACCTATTAAACGAGAATAAAGGCTGCTCGTAGGTAAAACCTATCGGACGAGACATGTGCTGAGAGGAGGAGCTTTTGCCCAGCTGATCGATACGCTCGAGCTGCGACTGAAAAGAAACCTTTCCTCCTGTAATCGGAATATTTTGCTCCAGAATAAGGTTCAAATCAACCGTAGAAGCATTGCTTCGGACATAGGAAAAGGATCCATCCGTATTTTGGTAGCTCTGAACCGAACGGTTGATGCTCGGTAATGTTCCCTCGAAAGCAACACTTGGTAAAAGTTCCGACTTATAGCTTCGGAGCTGCCAGTAGGCCACCTTAAACTCATTCTTTGCAACTAGCGCATCCAACGACTGCTCGCGAGCCAGCTTTAGAGCCTCGGTTAAGCTAAGCGTTACCATATTTTTTTGCCCATATGATAAAACGCTACCTAAAAGAAACAAAGCGAATAATAAAGGTCGTCTGATTTTCATAGTAAAAAAGGTAAAGGCTGATAGCAGATTTACTGCAAGTATCAGCAGTAATAAAAGACTATTCGTAATGCAGCACTATGGCGGGATTTACTTTCGATGCCTTAAGTGCAGGAATAAGCACGCTTGCCAATACGGCTAAAGCCAGAATAATGAATGTTAGGCAAAACTCTCCTGCAACACGCCAGGCTGTTACCGCGTAAGTAGGCTCGAGCTTATCTAAGTAAGCTAGGTTTATGGCAATCAAAAGAACAGGAATAAAAGATAAAACCAGCAAAAGCAACGACTCTCCGGTCACCATCCTAACAATATCTTTTCGACTTGCGCCAATGGCCATCCGTATCCCTATTTCTTGAAAACGTTTTTTTACACGACCCGAGAAAACGACGTAAATGCCCAAGAATACATTTACCAAGAAAAAGATGGTACACCACATCATCCCTGATAGCATGTTACTCTTGCTTAAATCGATGATGGCTTTCTTTGTTTCGAAATCTTCAACGGCTCTAATCTCAATGCCTAACGACGAAGCGATATCGCCATAAAGTAGCTTTAAGGTTGTAGCAAAACCATCCTCCATCCCTTTTCGCACCTTTACAATGGTCTTCCAGCCATATTTCATCTCCCGTAAATCGAGTGGAGTAAAAACCGTTGGATTTACTTTCTCGAATGAGCCTGTTTTTACATCGGGAATAATTCCTACGATTCTTCGCTTTTCGGTTGAGTTAGCACCCAAAGCAATCTCCGTGCCCACCATTTTAGGTATATTCAAAGTAGCACATAGCGACTCGTTAACCAGGCAAACCTTGCTATTTTGCAGCACTTCGGCGCCTGTAAACCAACGTCCATTTAGAATCGGGATGCCTAAAATGGAGGCAAAGGAGGCATCTCCCTCCATTAGCTGAACTTGGAGCTCCTTACCATTTACAATGCAGCTTGTAGAAACGCTACTTCCCGAGTAGGGTTCGGATTGAAAGGTAGCGGCAATCCCTTCTATTTCGGGACGCCCCTTTAGATACTGGGATACCTTTTCATTCACTTCCAAAGCCTTTACGCTATCGATATCCTTTGCTACAAAGTGCAGCACGTAGCAACGTTCCACGTTAAAGCCTTCGGGAATTCGGTAGGTTCGGTAGGCTGAAATTGCCGTATCCAAAATAAAGAAGAGGAAAATTCCGGCAAACATTAGCTCGACAAACAGCAACGTATTGCTTTTACGCTGAGCCCATAGGTATTTTAAAATCATGGTAATCATTGCTCACCCCCTTTCAGTGCGGTAGAAATATTCATCTTTGCGAGCTTAACGGCTGGAAATATCCCCGAAATGAAGCTGACGATTAGAATAAGGCCAACAACAAAAGCAAAAGACAGCAAGCTTGGGTAGCTTTGTCCGCTAAATGGAATATCAGCATACCTTTCGAAATCAAAAACGGCAACATGATGAATCCGAGAGAACAGAAATGAGAAAATATACCCGACTGCACCACCAATAAGCACTACCAAGCAGTTGCTAGCCATAAAGTAGATAACGACATCCTTTTTCGATGCCCCAAAAGAGCGCATTGTTGCCATTTCGGCATACCGATCTTTTATATGGTTATAGTTTAGTATAGTCAAATTCAACACTGGCAGCAAAAGAATTATAAGAACTAAACCACCGTATCGGAAACAAAATTCAATAATAGCCTCCTTTTCTTCGACGGCGTAACCCACTACCAGCGCCTTCAACTTTGTTCGAGGACGAGATACGGTTATGTGAGTACCATTGCCCGTTGATGCATTGTAACGATGCTCCAAAGCCTCGACCTCCTTAACCAGCTTATCCCTATCGTTGCCCGATTTAAGAAGATAAACGATTTCGAAAGAACCAGTAGGTTCGTTGCCACCCTCTACCTCGTTAAAAATAGAGTAGGGAATCCAAAGGCTAGCGTTGGTAAAGATTCGGTACGAGTTGGCATCGCTTACCACTCCAACAATCAAGAACTCGCGTCCGCTGTAGCTTATCTTTTTGGTACTTCGTTCGATATCGGTAAGCTGGCTGTAAAGAGATTGAGAAACAACCGCAACATTTGCCTTACCACGAAACTCTTCGGCCGTAAAAGGACGGCCTTCCTTAAATTCAAAATCGAATATATTCCAGTAGCTATTGTCGCAGCTAATTAAAGCAAGATTCTTAGACGCAACACCCTCTAGCCTCGGAAAGCTCCCCCTTCGAAAGATGGAAGAAAGTTCCTGCGTTTTGGTGCTACTTAAGTAGCGCTGTGCAAAACCTAACGAAAAAGCTCCAATACTGGTTGATTGTGTTTTTAACTCCTCGCTTTTGATTCTATTCATGCAAAGAATCCTATCTATACGGCTCTCGGGGCTAACGGGCCTCAAGTATTCGCCGATAGAATTTATCACTATCATAGATGTTGCAACCCCCAAGGCAATACAAAGGGTGGCTGTTGCCAGATGCCCCTTAGAAAGGAGCACCTGACGTGATATATTTTTAAGAATCTTCATTGCTAGCTTATTAGGAGAGTAGCAGGCTACTCGTAGTGTAAAGCTTCCGAAGGCTGAATCTTTGATGCCTTACGCACCGGAATCCAGGTGCCAAGCATAATCATACCGGCAAGAATTAGCAGCGTTGCCACCCCCGACAGAATGAAAATGATAATCTTTTGCTCCCAACTACCAAGAACGTTGACATCAAAAAAGCGCATCTGAATGGTAATGATGGCCGATGGCACCACCGCCAAAAGCAGCAGAATTAACGACTCGGTTAGGAAGTAAGATTTCAATCCCGATTTCGACGAACCAATAGCCATTCTTAGCCCAATCTCATTCTTGCGCTGCTCTGTCCGAAACCAGAAAGCACCAACAATACCCAGCAGCACATTTACCAAGAAGAACACAATGATCCCCATGCTCATCTTTATCGATTTTACCTCGCCAGTCCAAGTAAAGTACTCGCTTCTTATGCTATCAAAAGGGGTTATATCAACAAGGTAGTAGGGAGAATCGCCTAAATTAGAGAGTTCCTTCTTCATCTTTTCTATGGCATCTGCAGAGGCATTATCCTTTAGCCTTATGCAAATCTCTGGAGTTCCAATAGTTCCTAAAATATACTTATAGGAAAAGGTCATTGGCTGATAGGTTGTAGGCGTTTCATCTGCAAAATCGTAGTACTTGTAAGTATCCGTTACACCTACAATAGTAAGCGTATCCCCATTAATAGCACATCGCTTTCCAATGGCATTTGGAGCACTTTTGAATAAGCTATCGGCTACTGTTTTACTAATAACCACCGTCGAATTATCTGTACTCAGATATCTTTTACCATAAAGAAGTGGAATCCTAAAAACGTCGAAAAATTCAGGTTCTACATGACGTAGATAAACATTTACATTTTTCTTTCCCGAAGTAACATCGCTCCAACTATTGCTTCCATTATAAGGTCTGGACATATCAGAAATAGCGGCCGCCTCTACGTTAGGATTTCTTTTAATCTTATCAAACAACGAAAGAAGAGGCACCTTATAGTTCTTTATTAAGCTATCCATACTTGTATTATCTGGCGCTGATCTGCCAGGAATCATATTAATGTTTACATAGTAGGTATTCTCCACATTAAAACCCTTAGGAACGCTATACCTATGGAAGTATCCAAAAAGCTGATCCATTACCATCCAAAGAAGAAGGGAAACAAGCATCAGCTCCATCCAAATTAGGAAGTTAGAACGGCGTTGCGCCCAAACTATTTTAAATATTTGCTTTATCATGACTTCTTTGATTTTAGAGCTTGAACAATAGGCTGCCTTGCTGAGTAGATAGCAGGGAACAGAGCCGAGAGCAAGTTGATTACTACACCGGTAGCTATAAGGTATCCTAAAATGGTAGGACGGAAAAAGGTGGTGATATTAAAGTCGAGCCCATCGGGATAAAGCGTACTTTGGAAGGCAAATAGTAAAAAGATGGAGAAAATTAATCCTATTACTCCGCCAATTAATGTTAGCACCATGTTTTCGGCCACTACCTGAGCTATAATATTACTTTTGAAGGCGCCAAACGAACGTCGAAGTCCAAGCTCCTCCTGTCGCTTTTTCATACGCGAAACTGTAAAACTGGCCATGTTTAGTGCTGGAACAACCATCAAAACAATGATAACGGTCAGCCAAAGCTTTACCATTTCGTCGTAACGACTTACCTCGTCGCTAGCCCATTTCCTGAAGCGCTGCTCCGAATGATTGTCGGGACCATGCAGCTCAATTCTGATTTCTTTCTCTACAGGCTTAACGTAGGCCTTTAGATTTTTAGTTATCTGCTCCTTAATGGCATCAAAATCGGATGGACTTTTAGCCAAAATAAGTGCATTTAATCCACCGCAAGCCAATGATTCCTTCGACGAAGCAATTTGATCGTTTGTAGTGTATGGGGCCCAAATTCTGGAGTATGCAAAGGTTGCCGATGGATCTACGCTTTTTACAACCCCAACTATTTTAAAAGGTTGCTGAGCTATATAAACATCCTTCCCCAAACAGCTTTCGCCCTTATAAAGTGTCTGCGCTAAATGCTCATCTATAACAGCAACCCTTATTCCAGACTTAAAATCGCTTGAGGTAAAAGGTTTACCCGCCACAAATTCAAATTCATAAAATTTCCAGTAGTTTCCATCCACCCACTTTACAGAAATATTCTGTCCTTCACCTGAAAAAAGGGAGGGCTCTACAACCGAGTTTGAAGTCATTACCCCTGTAACCGACTCTACATCTTTCAGGTTATAGAAAACATTATCGAGCAAACGTTGCGATAGGTAGGAGTTATTTTTGTTATGTTCTCCACGACATTCGCGTACACCTTTAACGTAAAGAGTACGGTATCGGTTTACTTCGGGTGCTATGGAAGCATCATCTATTTCGTTTACCGTCAATATTACCATTATGAAGGAAACGGCTAATCCTATTCCCAGCAGCGATATTATGGTAAAGAACTTGTCTTGCCATAACATGCGCCAGGCATGTTTCATGTAGTATAAAATCATATCTATGTTTATTCGGAGTGCTACTGGATTTGACGACCATCGAAGAAGCGCATAATGCGACCCGTTTGCGAGGCGATATGCTCATCGTGCGTTACCATAACAATGGTGGTTCCTTCCTGCTTATTGAGGTTAAATAGCAGCTCCATAATCTCGGCTCCCATCTTACTATCGAGGTTTCCGGTAGGCTCATCGGCTAGCAGTATTTCGGGACTTCCGATTATGGCGCGGGCAATGGCAACACGCTGGCATTGTCCGCCCGATAGCTGGGTTGGGAAGTGCTTCATGCGGTGCGAAAGCCCTACCTTCTCCAATACCTCGTGCGCCCTTTTACGACGCTCGCCGCTCGATATCTTACGGTAAAGTAGCGGAAGCTCCACGTTATCTAGCACGTTAAGAGCCGGAATTAGGTGAAAGCTTTGGAAAACAAACCCCAGCTTTTGGTTGCGTAGCATGGCCAGCTCCTTATCCTTCATACTTTTTACGGCGACTCCGCCTATAGAGATTTGGCCGGCTGTTGGATCGTCCAAAAGTCCCATAATATTTAGCAGGGTACTCTTTCCGCAACCCGACGGTCCCATAATCGAAACAAATTCTCCCTTCTCTACCTGCAAGTTTACATTTTCGAGAGCCACGGTTTCTATCTCGTTGGTTGTGTAAACCTTCTGAATGTTAGATAATGTAATCATATTGCCTTCGTATTTTCTTCGTTTTTTATAAAGCTATTTAGTTTGCCAGCAGCCGAGCTGTCGACTTAAATTACCCCGCTGCTGGCTACAACACACCTTTTTTACTACTTCTTTCTAATTTTAAGCTTGCTGTTATTTTTGTACTTGGTCATGTCCGATACGATAACCCTATCGCCAACCTTTAGTCCCGAAATAACTTCCGCCTGCTCGAAGCTACTTTCGCCCAGCTCCACCTTTCTTTTTTGGGCAACGCCGTCGCTAATAACCCACAGCTCGTACTCACCTTTTCCTACGTAGTAAGTACGGTTGGCCAACCTCATCACATCGTCGCGAATGGAATTAATTACAGAAACATCCACCTTAAGCCCAGAGCGAAGCTTAGCGTTGCTGCTCTCCTTCAAAAGCACTGTAAAGCCAATAATTCCATTCTTAACCGATGGCACCACATTCCCCACAATTCCTTCGAGCTTTTCGCCACCAACACGGACAATTGCCTTGGCACCTGCCGAAATTCGGTCGGCGTACACGTCAGAAATTTCGGCCTCCACCTTAAAGTTATGCAGGTCGGATACGATTGCCAGCTGGCCACCCGGACTAACTACTGCACCTATTTGATTATTCAACCATGTCAACACCGCTTCTCGGGGCGAGCGCACCTGAGCCTCGCTCATGGTTTTACCCATCAGCTGTACGTTCTGCTTAGAGATATTGAAGTCGAGCGCAGAGACCTTTAGGTCGGCAGCAGAGGTAAGCCGCTCGTTCCTATACTTCTGCTGCAGCTGCTCAAACTGCAGGCTCTCCACCTTATAGTTAAGCTCGGCCTGACGAACCTTATCGCTCGTACTGGCACCAATGCTATCCAAGTAATGTTCGTTTTTAAGCTCCACCGCCATGCGCTTAAGCTTCATCTCTGCAATCTCCACCTGAATCTTTAGGTCCGAGAGCTTGCTCTTAACCGAAACATTCTGCTGGTCTAGCTTGCAGCGCTTCATCTCCACCTCGTTCTTTATTCGGTTAAACTCGGTTTGCGTAGCCTCAAGGTCGAGGCGCAGAATGGCATCCCCCTTCTTTAAAATATCACCCGGCTTCTTGTAAACCTCCAGCACCTTCGACGAAACAGGAGAAGTAATAACCTCCTCAAAAAGCGGAACCACCTTTCCGTTTGCCGATACCGACACCTCAATAGTTCCCTTATCTACCGTAGCAATTTCTATATCCGATTCGGAAATGCCCGAGCGTAAAAAGATGGCCAGCACGTAAAATAGGGCAGCCACCACCACCACGCCGGCAGCTATCTTAATCAGCTTTACTCGTTTTCTTTTCAAAATCTCTTCCTTGGGTATATTCCTGTCCATTTATGTACACTTTAGTATTTGCTAACGGAGGAAAACAATCGGCATGCCACCATTTTTAATGCGCTGATGGGCGGACAATTACCACAAAACGCCCCTAAAAAAGTTGTCCGAATACGAACAGGAAGTGTCCGATATCGGACAGCTGGAGGAAATTTTCAAAAAGTGAAGGGTACAAGATAGCCTGCTGCCAATGGCTAGCGGCAAATAACCTCAACAGAGCATACATCAGGCTAGAAAACACAAAACGCTACTAAACACTAGCAATCTGCTTGTTAGCCATCATAATAATCCAACAAAACCTTAAATATAACCTCTCGATCGGAGCATTTCCCTAATGTTTTGGAACAAAAGACTAATCTTTTGTTCCAAAACTTTAGTCTTTTGCTTCATCAACCAAAGTTTTTGTTTTACCAACCAAAGTTTTTACTACGCTAACGAAAGTTTTTGTTCCACAAACTTAGGTTGGCAAAACAGCAACTTTCGTTGGTCTTTCACAAACTTTCGTTACCAAAACAACAAGCTAGCTCGGTGCTATACCTACCAATTTTTTTAAAACAAAAAGATAGCTTGGTGCTACAAAAAATTAGGGTGAAATGGGAAAATAAACGAGCGGCAGATGCCCTTAAAGCCTTTCCGTAAATTTTTTTTATTCCACTTAAAAAAAGTAGCTCAAAAAATAAACAAATAAAAAGATACCCCTGTTAGTAGCATGATAGGTCCTATTATTAATCATTGTCAAAACTAGATGCCAATGAATTTTTTCGATCTTGTGGTTGACTATAAGGGCTCGAAGGATAATGACCTTGGCCCTTTTACAGAGAATGTTCTTGTAAGAACAGTTAAGAATCCCCTTTTCCATATTGAAGAGGAAGTATACCTAACCCCCTTACAGCAATCTCTAAACGAGTTTGCTACCAATTTAGGTAAAAGTATAGGCGGATCTAAGACTGATACTCTAAAAAAAAACCAGTCGAAGCTTGTTGTGTGCCAGAATCTTGAAAAGCTAGCTGTAGAGCTATGCCGACAAGCCAATGGTGATAGAGAAAAGTTGGCAACTACTGGTTTTGTACTCTCCAAAGTTCCCGAAAAACGGAAGGCTCCTTCCGCTCCAACCGGGTTTAAGGTAGCTATAGGAGAAAAGAGCGGCGAGCTTGCTTTTACCGTTGATGCATGTGAGGTAACCCTTATGTACTACTTCTTCTGTACGCCAGTACCTGTAGAAGAGAACGACATACAAAAATGGAAGTGGATATCATCACCCAAACGTAAGGCCACCATGGTTGGGCTTACGCGAGGAACAGAGTACGAGTGCACCTGTGCCTACCAGGCTCCTGATGGAACATTTGTTTACGGTCAAAAAATACGAGTAATAGCCAACTAGCTTAACCTACGTAACCCTATATAAAGGGGGAGCACCTTAACAGGTCTCCCCCTTTTTCTATGCCCACCGTTTTAGCTTGTTAGGCTACAGGGGAAAGGTATTCTACAAGCTCAATAGCAAAGTACACCTACCTGTAGAGCCGTAATGCTACAGCTGTGTTATAGGTTCTAAATGTTAAAATACTACCTTTGCGCCTCAAATTATGGATTAGTAGGAAACAATAACAGCATAAAATATTTACCAACAAATAAAGTCACCCTATGAGGAGAATTGCCATTACAATACTAGTCTTAGCCTATACAGTAGGGCTTAAAGCTCAGGAGTTAACCCCAACAGCTAAAGGAAACTTCATGATTGGAGGATCGGCAGGATATAGCCATTCTAAAAACAATCTGAGTTGTTCTAAAAATTTTGATTTAGCTCCTAATATTGGCTACTTTATTATTGACGGGCTCGCAGTTGGAGCTACTCCAATGTATTCGTATAGCAATATAAAACCCTATAATAACAACAGTTTCTCTTTAAAAACTATCTCACATACCTTCTCCATAGCTCCGTTTATACGCTATATATTTAAAAATAGAATTTTTACTCAAATAGAAGGAGGCATTGGTATAGCCTCAGTAAAAGAAAGACTTTTTTATTGGGATAAAGATTTGGAATCTACCACTACTACTAAATATATTCAGCCATCTATTGGTTATAGCTACTTTATTAATAGCAAAGTAGCTATAGAAGCATCAGCATACTATAAGTATACCACTCAAAAAGAAAAAATAAAGGACGAGTTTGCTAGAGACATTGAGCCTTTAAACAAAAAAAGTATTGGAATAAGAGTTGGTATTCAAGCATACCTATAACCTATCCTCATCTGTAATAAAAAAGCTAATATGAAAATACTATTTACTGCAACGTTAGCAGCACTAATGCTATCGGCAAATTCTCAAGAAGTAAAACCAACTAGTAAAGGAAATTTTATGCTTGGAGGTAATGCTTCCTTTAGCTATAATGAGGACAACTTTCAAACAACAACAACAGCTGGAATAGAACCTCGTATAGGATATTTTATTATTGACAACTTAGCCGTTGGAATTACTCCGTCCTTTCAGTATACAAAATATAAAAAAGAATTTACTATTTTGACATCCAATGTATCAACAAGAAAATTAGACGTATGTACAAAAGAATATATTTTATCTCCTTTTGTTAGGTATGTTAGTAACTTAGGTGTGTTTGGTGAATTACAAGCAGGTTTTGGCCTAATTAACTATCAATTAATAGAAAGTGAAACCCGTAAAACTATAAAAATTACACCAAGTGTTGGATACTCCTACTTTTTAAACTCAAAAGTTGCTGTTGAAGGAGCTATATACTACAACTATCAAAAATATGATCCAGAACCAATTTCTTCAACAGATAAAAGTTATGGCTTTAAAGTAGGGTTTCAAGTTTACTTATAATGCATTCTTACTAAATAGAATAAAAGGCCTTCTATTAAAAGAAGGCCTTTGTGTTTTTAGCAGCCACACTATAGAAATACGATTTCGCAAAAAGAAATATATTTACAGAAAAATACTACTCTTAAATAGTAACGAGCTAACCTATTCAAAAACATGAGATTTATCTACAACAAGTTTCCCAACGACGAAACGTTTCAACCAGATGAAACGTGGACTCCTCTAAAAGAGCCAACAGACCTAATTGAGGTTCAAATTAAGGCAATTCCATTTTTCATAATCAACTTTCTTGTAGTGCAGCTGCTATTTTGGATTATGGGATTACACTTTAACTTTGAGATGTCCCTGCTTCTAGTTGCCTTTCTTATAGTAACTCCTATACACGAGCTTTTACATGCGCTATTCTTTCCCGAAAACCTGCTATCGAAGAATATTTACTTTGGAGCAATACTAAAAGCGGGAGCCTTTTTTGCCTTTTATACGGGCGAGATGAAAAGAAACACCTTGATAAAAGTATTTTTAGCTCCGTTGGCTATCATTAGCATTGCTGGAGTTGCCTACCTGCTAGCATTTGGTCATAATTCGCTAGTAGAGCATATTGTCCTATTTAACGCCTTCGGAGCAAGTGTCGACTGCCTCGGAACCTACCTAGTACTACGACAAGTTCCAAGGAGGGCCTACGTCAGAAATAAGGAAATTAAATCCTACTGGATAGTAAAAGAGGAAAATAGCTGCACGGAAGAAAAAGCATAGAAAAGAGGGTTGCAGCCTAATTTTAGCTATGGGAAAAGTGTTTAGGAAAGACAAGCAAGGAGCATTAGCATACAAATTTAAATCATAGAACAATGAGCTATCCCCTTTTTGCAGCAGGAGTACTGGCTGTGCTAGCAACCATCGGCCATTTCTTTGCAGGATACAAGATGTATATCAGGCCAATTATAGGCTCTAATGCCGATGTCATTCCTAAAAATGTGGTGCTATGCCTTTTTCACTATATGTCCGTATATCTAATACTAACCGCCATTATTCTGCTTGCATTTTCCTTTGGATATAGCCTCATATTCGATAGTATCCACGATGTAACCTTGGTTATTGGAATCTCGTATGCCGGTTTTGCCTTAGCACAGCTCGCGGTTGCACTAACGTCCTCGGTAAAAAGTGGACCATTAAAGATGTTTCAGTGGATATTTTGGCTGCTTATCGCCTTACTTTCGCTAGTAGCAGCATAAATGTTGGTAGCATACATATCCAACTAAGCTTAAATAGCCTTACCGTTTATAAATAGAAGGTAGCAAAGTTGGGGAGGAAAAAAGTATGTCTATTTTTGTCTGCTCTTAGAAATATAGCAAGCATTGTAAATACTTTTAGTATGGAAATATCTAATAGTAGGCAGTAGAAGATAGAATTTTCCGATTCCAGACTCATGTTGTACCTACATGCTATTTACACTAATATAATTGATTTTATAGACTTATTTCTCAGACACATATAATGACTTTTACAAAAAAATGGCGAAGATAATTTCTCCTTACTTTTTACCTAAAATAAACAATAAAATTGCATGCCTAAAAAATTATTTCATTTAAAAAATGAAAGTCTAGACGCCTACGTAGTATCGTGGAACACAAAATGGGAGCAAACACAAGTATTCTTTAACGACACCCTAATAGGAGTTGTTAATGGAAAGGAAGAGCTCAAAAAGGGAAAATCATTTGAGATAGAAGATTTCAAAACTCTTACAGTAAAGTTAACTGGTGGATTAATTCCTGAACTAGTACTTCTAATAAATGGTAAGTACATAGATGGAAGCCCTACAGATCCTGCCTTAGAACTCAAAAATGTATATAATCTAATTTTCACACTTAGCAGCCTTAGCATCATCGTAGGAGTAATAGTAGAAATTTTTCAGATTGATTTTCTATTAAATGTAGGCATAGGCTTAGGATCAATAATCTATGGTTTAATACTTTTTGGACTTGGATATGGAGTAAGCAAGCGACTAAAAGGAGCACTTATATTAACTTTTGTCGTAATAATTTTGAGTATTGTTCTAACTCTTATGGCCGTAAAAAATTCACATACCAACCCTTCCTCAGGAATCACAATAAAGCTCTTTTTTCTTTATTACATGTTTAAAGGCTTTGCCGCGATAAAAAAGATAAAAGAAACCACCACATACTCCGAATAGCACAAAAAGGCCGAACGTTATGTTCGGCCTTTTCTATTATGCTGCCATTAAGCACTACTTTTTAGTATCCTGCAAGAGAACCTCTACAGCCTTTTCGAGCTGCTGGTCTCTACCGTTGGCAACCGTTTCGGGAGCATTCTTTACCACGTAATCGGGCACGGCTTCCAGGTTTTCCATCCAGTTTCCATGAAGATCTTTCGCGCTTACAGGAACCATACCCCACATTGTTTCTCCATCACTAAGCATTTCCCATCCGGCAAAGCTGCAAGTTCCAGGAACAGGCATCCCTACCATCTTACCAATGCCGAGTTCCTTATAAGAACAGGCGAAACAGCTAGCATCGCTATAGTTGGCCTCACTAACCATCGCAACTGTTGGCTTAGTCCAACGGAATGATGGCTCGTAACCCAAGGCGCGCGTTTCGTTGGTGTACTCTATAAACTTCTTACCCGTAAAGAACATGGCCAAATCCGCAACAAGGTCCCCACCACCGTTGAATCGGGTATCAACAACTACCCCTTTTCGGTCGTGGAACTTACCCATCATTTCGCTGTAGATATCGCGGTAAGGACCATCCCCCATTCCGGGGATATGAACGTAGCCCAGCTGACCATTGCTCAACTTTTCCACATCCTTTTCGTTGTTTTTTACCCAACGTTTGTAGAGTAGCTCTCCTTCTTCCCCTTGTGATATTGGCTTAACCGTAAGCTGCTGTTCCTTTCCAGTAGCCGGATCGAACACCGTTAAAAGGACAAACTTGCCAGCCTTTAGGTTAAGGTAGGCCGCATAATCGGTGTTTGCCTTAATGGTATCGCCATCAACCATACGAATAACCATACCCTCCTTTACCGCTATGTTGGCCCTATCGAGAGGACCTTCCTTTAGCACCTCGGCAATCTTAAGGCCATCCTCCTTAAAGCTGTAGTCGGCAAAAACACCCAACGAAGCCGTAGCATCAGCATCCGGCATGCGCTGGCTATACCTCGATCCCGAGTGAGAAACGTTTAGCTCGCCCAACATTTCGGAAAGCATCTCGGAGAATTCGTACCCAGTTCCAATGTAAGGAAGATACTCGCGGTAGTGAGCTGTTAGCTTGTCCCAATCAACCCCATGATACTTGGAGGTATAGAAACCGCGCTTTGTACGAAGTACCACGTGGTTAAACATAGCCTCGCGCTCTGCATTCTTATCAACGCGTACATCGGCGTCAATCTTTAACGCCTCGCGCTTGCCCTTGTCAACCTCTACCTTATATATCTGTCCATCCGATAAAAGGAAAAGATTCTTCATATCCTTGTCCCACTCAAACGAACCAGAGCGGGCGTTCATTGGCATTTCTAGCTTAGCTTCCTTAGTACGAAGCTTAACGCTCCAAAGATTGTACCCCTTCTCAAATCGAGCAAGGTAGTACATCGTCTCACCATCCTTAGATAGCACCGCATCGCCAATAGACGCCGAGTTAATGGTTAGCTTGGTATACCTATCGGTAAGGTTCTCCCAGTCAACCTTCATCGACGAATCAGCTTTGGCTACTTCTGGAGCCTTAGCCTTCTTGTCCTTCTTCTTATCATCCTTTTTCTTGGCATCTTCCTTCTTCTTTGCATCCTCTTTGGCCTTTTTCTCTCTTTCTTCTATGGCTTTCTGAAGATCATAGTCCTCCTTGCTTAGGTTAAACTTATCCCACGCATCGCGAGTAAGGAACATGCTAAAAACATCCGCCTGACGCGAACCACTATTGGCAGCACTGCGAAGCCCTTCGCGAGTAGAGAACCATAAAAGCTGATTCTTGCTAACCCATTTAGGGTTGTAGTCCTCATAACCGCTCTGCGTTAGGTTAATAAAAGGTTTCTTGCCATCAACAGGGATAAGGATCACCTCGCCATTGGCCATAGTTGGAGAGTATTCGGCCAAAAGCCACTTGCTATCCGGACTCCACGAAAAATTATTTCGGCCATCCTGCATATAGTAAAGTTCATTCGGAGTAAGAAGAGTTACCTCCTCCTTGCTTGCCAAATCTTTCACCTTTAAGGTTGTTCGGTTTTCAACAAAGGCAATCTTCTTTCCATCAGGAGATAGAAGCGGCTGATAGTTATCCTTGTCGTTGCTAATTAAAGGTTCCTCCTTTATAAGTGTAGCTGCAAAGAAGAAAGGCTCCTCCTTGCGTACCTTTACCGATTTAAAGATCTGCCAACGTCCTTCTCTTTCGCTAGCGTATACTACCGATTTGCCATCGGGGGCAAAGGTTACAAAAGCCTCCTGTTGGGGAGTAGCGGTTATTCTTTTAGTAAAGCCTCCCTCTACAGAGGTTACAAAAACATCGCCTCGAGAGATAAAAGCCACCTCTTTACCATCGGGAGAAACGGCCATTTCCTTTACGTTTCCGCCAATGCTTAGCCTTTGCTCGCTATTGCTTTTGTCATCGCCAATAATGGTGATGCCTACCTTGCTTGGCTTTCCGCCTTGTGCCATGATATAAATCTCGCCATCGTATCCAAAGCAAAGTGTTTGATCTTTGCTTATGCTTAGGAAACGAACAGGCTGCTCCTTAAAGCTAGTTACAGCAGTACGCTGCGCTGGGTTCTTAACAGGCGATTTATATACGTTAAAGGAACCAGATTCCTCGCTAAGGAAAAACATCTCCTCGTCGTTGCTAGAAAGTACTGGATTGCGATCTTCTCCTTTAAAGGTGGTAAGCTGGGTATGCTTTCCGGTTGCTGGCTCATACATCCAAATATCACGAGCAATAGACGACTGATGGTGCTTACGCCATTCATTCTCCCCGCCTTTCTTATCCTGGTAGAGCATAAATTTCCCGTTAGCCGAGAAAGCTACATTTTCGGCTGGGGTTGATAAAACCTGCTCTACACGACCTCCGGTAGAAGGAACCGAATATAGTTCGGGCTGAGAACCTGCTGGGAAAAGACGGTTACTTGCCACATCCTGACGCGCTGCTCCAAATATAACCGACTTGTCATCGTTGCTAAAAGCGTAAGGTAGCTCGCTAGTAGAATGGAAGGTTAACCTTGTTGGTTTTCCTCCTACTGCATCAACCACAAATACGTCGAAGTTACCGTAACGATTAGAGGCAAAAGCAATACGTTTCCCGTCGTGACTCCATACTGGCATGTAATCGTGCGCAGTATGTGTGGTTAAAGCAGATGCTACTCCTCCCGAAGAGGGAACAGTATAAATATCTCCCTTATAAGAAAAGGCGATGGTTTTGCCATCGGGAGAAATAGATGGATATCGCAGCCACTTAGGGGACTGTTGTGCCATCGTAGAGAAAGCTATTGCAGCCATAGGCAACAGCAATGCTAACTTTTTAATCATTCTGATACTGTTTTTTTATAGGTTATTTTGCTTGTTAATTCTTTCCTAAAAGCAACAGAAGGAAACCTCCCTCTGCCTTTACTTTACAAATCTAGCACTTTATGGCTGCCCACTTTCCCCCTTCACAAAAATGACGGCAATAAAAAGGCATAACATGCGGCAACCAAACTAGCCCAAAGACGAACAAAAAAGAGGAATGTAACATTCCTCAAAAAAACTCGTCTAAAATGTCAAAAATCACGCCGTCAACCCTTTTCCGGCCTAATAGAACAACAGATTTTATAGCGACAATACAAAGTAAAGACGATACTAGTTAATACTGTGTAGATTTAGGGATAGACAAAAGAACGAGGGTGCCTCCAATACAGAAGCACCCTCGTTCTTTGCATATATCATCTCAAATGTATTTCCTTTTTGTAAATTGCTGATGCGAAAAATCGCTATAAAAACGCAAGCATTTCCCTGCTATACTAAATAGGACCCGAGTGCTCTACTCCCGAGTGCTAACAATTTCGTGCGTTGCAAGAGTTGCGGCAACAGTAGAAAGAATAGCAACAAAACCAGCAAGAGCAAACCCAATAAGAGGTATTGTGGTAAATACCATATAAATCAAACCTAAACCTACAGCAGTTCCCTTATGCTGTCGAACAGTAGCCACACTTTGCTTTATATTAAAACGGCGACGTTCTAACGTATAGTCCATAAACGAAAAACCATAGAAATAGGCAGCGACACTTAAAAGGTATATGGGCACTACAAATCCTACCAGTGGTATAAAACCAAGAATAAGCGATATTACTGAGTTTACAATTTCGATGGTTAGGTTGCGTAAGGCAATCCTTACCCCTCTAAATATGTCAGAGATGAATTCACCAAAAACAAATGGATAGCTCTTACCCGTAATATGCTGGTCTACCTTTTCGGAAACATATACGAGTACCGGAGAAAGTAGAATCAGAAGCACAAAACCGCCAATGTACACAAGAATAAAGAACAGCGATATCCAAACTAAAAACGACGCAATAGTTCGAAGGGTATTTGCCCACCAACTATCACCCATCGAGAATGGAGCAATATCGCGAATCCAATCGGTAATAATATTGGTGAAATGCGAGGAGAGATTTCCCCCTACCACAAGGTTGATTATAAGAATCAAAACAGGAATGACGAAAACCCATCCAAGCTTACACTCCCTAATAATCTGAAAAGACTTGCCGTATGATCGAAAGGCAAGTCCTAATCCTCTAAAAAAATGTAGCATTGTTTACCTCTTTTTTTCAATATCTACAAACCACTCCAATCCTACTCGTCAGAATCCTCGATATCATCGTCGTCGTCGGTGCTATACTTGTTTTTCTTTTTGCTTTCCTTCTTGGCTAGCCCCTCTACGATAATTACAATTTCGCCTTTTACTTCCTTCTTCCCAAAATGCTCTATCAGCTCGGTCAAAGTACCTCTTGCATTCTCCTCGTATAGTTTGGTAAGTTCGCGCGATACGGAAGCCTTACGTTCTGCCCCCATGTGCTCCGAGAGTTGGGTCAGCGTCTTGACCAATCGGTGAGGCGACTCGTAAAAAACGATCGTACGATCTTCGGTAGCCAAACGTTCAAGACGTGTTTGGCGTCCCTTTTTCTGAGGAAGAAAACCTTCAAAAACAAACTTATCGCAGGGAAGTCCGCTATTAACCAATGCAGGTACAAATGCCGTAGCACCAGGAAGGCACTCCACCTCAATATTACGCTCGACACAGGTGCGAACAAGCAAAAAGCCTGGATCAGATATCCCTGGCGTACCCGCATCGGACACTAAGGCTACCGCCTGTCCCGATCCAATAAGATCGGCAACCATATCCACCGTCTTATGCTCGTTAAACTTATGGTGGCTTTGCAACTTTGCCTGAAAGCCAAAATGTTTGCAAAGAATGGCTGTCTTACGGGTATCTTCGGCAAGAATAACGTTGACGCTCTTAAGTATATTAATTGCCCTCAAGGTCATATCCTCAAGGTTTCCAATAGGGGTCGGTACTATGTATAACTTTGACATTTTCTCTTAATTCGTATCTCTACTCGGCATTCGGCATTTTAGCACAACCGTTTAAGGCTATGCTGCCATACGAATACATAAAACTTCAGTAAAGAAGGTTATCTATAAGAACCTTCGCTGCAACAAATCTATCAGGAGATTAACCTCAGGCAGTGCCGCATCCCAGCTGTAGTGTTCCTGGATATGGATAAGAGCTTCATCAATGGAGGTACAGCCATTTAGCGCGTTTATCGCCGCATCGTAAGCCCTGCCATCCCCACCAAAAAGCGTACGGATAAGACGGAACTTGTCGTTAAAGCTAATGGCCTTATGCAGATCCTCCACGGGCTTTTGCTGCAGCTTAGAAGCTAAATCGGACTTCCCTTTTGGCGAAACGACCTCGTTCAATGAGCTCTTAGTTGAAGCGATAACCTCACCCAACCGCTTATCGGCCACCTTCACCCTATCTTCGAACGTTGTAACTACCAGCTTTTCCTCAACCGGTGCTGCAACCTCAGCCACAGGAGCCATCACTTTGACCTCAACCTCTAGCGCAGAAGCAACGATCTTTATCGGCTCAAGTTTTTTCTCTGCAGCAGGAGTATCATGCTCAAGCTCAAGGATTGGTTCGGGAGCCCTTTCGAATGTAATATCAGACGGCTTAGCATTACTGTTGATAGAACCTGCCAAGCTGGAAATGGCATCCAGAATTGGAGCAGCCTCCTCGGCCGTTAGCCGCTTCTCCTCGCTCTCCTTACTGCGACCTCCTATTATCGGAAAATCAGGAATCACCAGCTCCTCCAGCTCGTAGGCTCCCTGCTTGCGCTGCTGCGGCATAGGTTTTAGCGCCTCCTCCTTCTTATCGGACACCTCATAGAATAGCCCCTGCAGCTTACGATTTCCCATATCGCTATCTACAGCCAATTTTTCTGAAAGAATGCTTGATTTTGCTTCAGCCTTTTTGAGGCTCATATAAATCACCTTCATCTTATCGAGGGCGATTTCACGTTCGATGTCAGGTATTTCGCTATGCTGCTCCCATTGAGCTATGAGATCTATAAGCTCGGCTAGCTCAGATGAAATTGTCTGTAAGTTCATCAGTAGAGGTGTTAGATTCCTGTAAAAAAGGAACAAAAAATAATACTTTTGTAAATGTAGTTATATAAAAGATATTTATAGGTCATGTTTTTGGAAAAATCGTTAAACAGCAGATCATCAGTTGGCTGGATAGAAGTAGTTTGTGGCTCCATGTTTTCGGGCAAAACGGAAGAACTTATCCGCAGGCTTAAGCGAGCCAAAATAGCCAACCAACGGGTTGAAATCTTCAAACCGGAGATTGACACCCGCTACTCTACCAACGAGGTCGTATCGCACGATTCGAACGCCATCCGTTCGACACCCGTATCCAACTCGGGCAACATCCTGCTCCTTTGTGGCGATGTAGATGTGGTAGGAATTGATGAAGCGCAGTTTTTCGATTTGGGATTGGTAGATGTCTGCAACCAGCTGGCCAACCAGGGCGTTCGTGTCATTGTTGCCGGGTTAGACATGGACTACAAGGGCAAACCCTTTGGCCCCATCCCCTCGCTTATGGCAACCGCCGAATATGTAACAAAAGTTCACGCCATTTGCGTCAAATGCGGTAACTTAGCACAACACTCGCACAGAACCGTTGTTAACGACAAGCTGGTAGTTTTAGGCGAAAAAGACACCTACGAACCACTTTGCCGCGATTGCTACAACGAGGCAAATGCGATCAACCAGATGTAAAATGTCTACCTACACACTTAAGGATATTGCCCTTGCCACTGGCGGCAAGCTTGTGGGCGATGCAAATGCAGCCGTATCGCATCTGCTTATCGACAGCAGAGGTGGCATTCCGCCTAAGATGTCCATCTTTTTTGCCATCCAAGGCGCCCACCACGACGGGCATAAGTTTATCGAGGAGCTGTACCATAAGGGCCTCCGAAACTTTGTAGCGGTACAGTCGGCGCTGCCCAACGTAAAGGCTTTACCAGAGGCCAACTTCATATTTGTTGACGACACGCTGGACGCACTGCAGTCGCTGGCCACCTTCCACCGCCGCCGCTTCAGCTACCCCGTAGTTGCCATTACCGGCAGCAACGGCAAGACCATCGTTAAGGAGTGGGCATCGCAGATGATGCACGGAGAGAAGAAGGTAGTCCGCAGCCCGCGCAGCTACAACTCGCAGGTGGGTGTTCCGCTCTCCATCTGGCTGATGGGCCCCGAAAACGATGTGGCCATATTCGAAGCCGGCATTTCCAAACCCTCAGAGATGCATCGGCTCGAGCGCATGCTCCTCCCCGATATCGGCATCATCACCAACATCGGTGCTGCGCATCAGGAAAACTTCAACACGGTAAAAGACAAGCTGCAGGAAAAGCTCGAGCTCTTTAGGCACTGCAGCGTAATCATCTACCAGCAAGACCAGAAGATAGTAGACGAAGAAATTCGCAACATACCAACCAAGGGAAAGCAGCTGTTTACATGGGGAACCTCCGAAACGGCTACCCTTCGCATCCTCAGCCAGGAGGAGGGGCTACAAACAAAGCTAACCCTCCTTTTTGCGGCCGAACAGTTCGACGTGGTAGTTCCATTTGCCGACGACGCCTCCATCGAAAATGCGATGCACACCATCTCGCTGATGCTGGTGCTGGGCTTCACCGCCGACTTTATTGCCGAACGCATCCACAAGCTAATACCGGTGGCCATGCGCCTCGAGCAGAAGGAGGGCATCAACGGATCGACCATCATTAACGACAGCTACAACTCCGACATCAGCTCGCTAACCATCGCCCTTAACCTGCTTAACAACCAGAAATTCGACAAGCGAACCCTCATCCTTTCCGACATCTTCCAAAGCGGAAAGCGCAACGAGGAGCTCTACGCCGAGGTGGCTGCACTGGTAAAAGAGAAGCGGATAAACCGGATAATCGGCATCGGATCGGCCATAAGCGCCAACGCCGACAAGTTCGAGGAGGTAGAAAAGCGCTTCTACTCCAGCACCGACGACTTCCTGCACTCGTACCACAAGGAAGATTTTGCCAACGAGGCCATCCTGCTAAAGGGGAGCCGCAGCTTTCAGTTCGAGCGCATATCGCGCCAGCTCGAAAGGCAAATCCACCAAACGGTACTGGAGATAAATCTCAACGCCCTTATCCATAACCTCAACCACTTTAGGTCGGTTGTAAAGCCCACCACCAAAATGGTGGCCATGGTTAAGGCCTTCTCCTACGGCAGCGGATTCTACGAAATTGCCAGCATCCTTCAGTACCATCGGGTAGACTACCTGGCCGTTGCCTTTGCCGACGAGGGGGTGGAGCTCCGCGAGGCTGGCATCACCATGCCCATCATCGTGCTGAATGCCGAACCCGGGTCGTTCGACCTGATGATAAACTACAACCTCGAACCCGAGATATACAGCCACACCGCCCTGCGCCGCTTCAGCGAATCGGCCATCAAGGCTGGCGTTACCGACTACCCCATCCACGTTAAGCTCGATACGGGCATGCACCGCCTAGGGTTTATAGAGATGGATTTGCCGCTGCTGATTGCCCACCTTAAAAGCGACGAGCGACTAAAGGTTTCGAGCATCTTCTCGCACCTTGCCGCCAGCGACGAGCTGGTGCACGACGACTTTACCAAAGGGCAAATCGACCTATTTGCCCGCCTATCTAGCCGCATAACCGACGAGCTGGGGTACGCCATCAACCGCCACATCCTCAACTCGGCCGGAATCGAACGCTTCCCCGAAGCCGAGTTTGACATGGTACGCTTGGGGATTGGTCTCTACGGCATTAGCGCTGTAGACACCTCGAAGCTGGAGGTGGTAAGCACCCTGCGCTCTACCATCGTTCAGATAAAAGACATCCCAGCCAACGAGTCGGTTGGGTACGGGCGTAAGGGCTGGGTAAACGAGCCCAAGCGCACCGCCACCATCCCTATTGGCTACGCCGACGGCCTAAACCGAAAGCTAAGCAACGGGGTTGGCAAGATACTGGTTAAAGGGCAGCTCGCCCCCATAATCGGAAACATCTGCATGGATACCTGCATGATTGACGTAACCGGCATTGACGTAAAAGAGGGCGACGAGGTTACCATTTTTGGACAAAATCCGACCATCACCGACATTGCCAGCTGGATAGGCACCATACCGTACGAGATACTTACCAGCATTTCGCGGCGGGTTAAGAGAATATACATTCAGGAATAAGGCAGCCGAGGGCTTACAGCTCGGCAAAAAATATTGAAAAGGAGACAAGCGGTTATGGCTAGCCGCTTGTCTCCTTTTCCACCTCACCCACCAGCCCCATGGGCTACCGCTCCACGCGGATTTTTGTATCGATGTAAAATTACAAGGCCTATACACCACGCGTTTTGGCTGCTTACAGACGCTCATAACGTCTGCAACAAGCATTAAATCCTACATGCACGGCGGCTAACGTCTAAAAGGGGCGTTTTGTACCTGCTGCTGGTATTCTATATCAGCAGGTAGTAGTTTTTTCCTTCCTGCAGTACTGCAGCAGGGTAAAATGAAAGGTTGTCCCTTCCGGCAGTATTGCGGCTCCATAAAGTGGCCGTTTTTCGTCTCCTGCAGCCTTGCAGCGCCTAGATGCTGATCTTTTTTTGTATTCCCCAACAAGAATATTGTATTAGCTTAAGTTTTTTCTTCTACGGCATGTGTGCAGGCGCTTTGCAAGTGTTTCTTGAGCTAACTAGCATGTATGTAGCGAATAAGTAAAAATAAATACATGCCATTTTATTTGGCGAATAAAAAATGTTGTTAAATTTATAGCCAGTATTACTCAAAATTCTAATGTATGAAAACAGTTAATTTCACAACAAATCCAGCTTATCAGCTCTCGAATGTACAATACTCCCAGTTTATGCGCGATATGCTGCACCACCTAGGGCTTATCAACAAGGCGGAGATGACTGACGAGGAGCTAAACCAGCTTATTGCTACGCTAACTACCCTGCTGGGCGATTTTGACAAGGTGATGAAGATAATTTCGAAGAGCATCCTAACCAACGATGTTGAGGAGCTCGATGCGGTACGAGATGTAAGCGTCCGGGCGTTGCGGCAGGCGGTAAAAACGGAGCTGCTATCGGCTGATCCTGCGGTGCTGCAGGCTGCCCGTTCGGTGGAGATTCTGATGGCCTCCTACGGTGCCATTGCTCGGCTGTTAGTGGAGGAGGAGACGCGCGCTATCGATTCCGTAGTTACCCAGCTCGAAAGCGCCAAGTACCAACCGTTGGTGCAGCTGCTGGGCATTGGTAGCAAGGTGGTCCGTCTAAAAACCGACAACGAGGCGTTTAAAGCAAAGTATTCCGAGCGTACCGAGGAGTATATTGCCAAGAATGCCTCCAACAACCGCGAGCTGCGGCTTAAGATGGGCGAAACCTACAAGCTACTTTGCGACTATGTTTTAACAATGGCTCGTCTCGAAAAGGGGGCGTTGTACGACAAGGTGGTAAGCACCATTAACACCATCCGCACGCAGTACAACGCGCAGGTAGGCCGTTCGGGCGAGAGAAAGGCTGGGGAGGAGAAGAGCTAGATATACATATCGCTACTCACTTAATTTGAGAACCAAAGATCTTTTATTAGAAAAACTACAACAAAAACTACAACATGTTTGTTTTTGTTGTAGTTTTGAACACTCTCACAATTAGATTATGACAAGTATAGACATCAAAAAAGACTGTTTTGAATATTCTATTGACAAATTTATAGACTGGTACAAGGAGATAAACCCAGAAAAACCAGAGGGTTGGAAAACAGACTTTACTAAGTTAAAACTTATCAAACTTAACTTCTTCCTTTCAGCAGTCAATGCAAAAGAAGACAGCGATGGTCTATTAAATATTTTTGACAACTACTTTGCTATGCCTTATGGGCATGTTGAGAGTGATGTATATAGCTCTATCGCTGATTTAACTAGATATAATATTGGCAATACAGGAACGGATTTAAAACCTGGTGCTAATGTTACTTTCAATACAATAGAACATCAAGAAGAAATTGACAGAGCAATTGAATCTTTAAAAAGAGAGAATAAAGATTTGATCAACTATGGTGCTTTTAAACTGGTAGAACTTAGCCACCAATGGTATTCTTGGATTAACATGTTCAATCTTGCGAAGATGCGAGGTGATAAAAGTATCGCAATTCCCAGTAGCCTAATCAAAAATGAATCTAAAATTTTCAAATTAGAATATGCCTCTTTTTAGCGATATTGAAAAATGCATTCATGAGTTTGTTGAATTAGAATGGTTTTTGGCTGAAGGGATTGATGATAAAGAGTCACATCAGGTTGTATTTCTCAACGATAATTCAAAAAAACTATTCGAAGGAATTGTAAAAATTGTAATATCTGGAGATTATTTTAAGATTAAAAATATCAACATACGTCTCGACAATATAATCAATAAACTTGGAAACGAATTTAAAATTGAAGCAAAAATTGACGATCAAAACGATTATTTTAACATATTCAGCATTGCGCAAACTTATAGTAATTGGTTGTTAAACTTTAGGGCTTTTCATGCCAAAATAATCAATCAACTTACAGACTCAACTCTTGACTGGTCCATTGATTTATACATACAGGTTGATGACGAAAACAACTTAATACCAACAATAAATAGGTACACATTATTTCTTAATTATATTATCAAATTATTTAATATTGATTTTTTCCTTTCTGAAAATGTTAATCAAATTAAAGATTTATTTGAAATAAGAGACAGACTTAAAGATTCTAGTTTCAATGTAAGAATAAACACTATAGATTTACGTCAAATATTAATTGAAAAATGCAATCTATTGCTATTAAAAATTGAAAGATCAAAATCAAAAAAATACAAATATTTACTAAACGGAATTGAATACAATCAACATAAAGAAGGCCAACTATTCGAGAAGTATAGAATTGATCTAAGGGAAAAAGGAAATATTGAAAAGTTAAATTCCAGCACTTCACTAAAGGATGTTGATGATTGGCAACTTATGGATTATTATGTCAGCATGAAATTTGTCAAGGATGAATCTTCCTCTATACAAGACAGTGATTTGCTTCTTGAAAGATATGCAAATTCATTTAAACCAGACAACATGTTTGACAGATGGGCACATAACATTTCTTATGTTTATTTGTATAATAATATTTTATCATTAAAACTTAAAGACAAAGTCGCAACTTATGAAGAATTACGTAAAACATATAGCAAGACTCTTGCATTACAATCAAAAAAATCAATCAAGAATTACTTCCCATTTTTAAAAATATCGGAATGCATAAATCATATAATTAAAAATAGAATAAGTTCGTTAACAGAAATTGAACTGAGAGATTATCTGTTGTTATTACAAGAATCCAATGAAAAACTGACTGAAAATTTTGAATGGAGTAAAAATCATTTAAAACGTTCCTTTCAACCTTTCTTTTCTGAGTGCTCTACTAGTTTTGGGGAAATCAGTATTTTCACAGCCTCCGCATATATTTTACCAATAGACTACACAACCGTAGAAGAACAAATTCGTAAAGTTAAAGAAGAAAGCGCATTATCTCGTGGTTTTGTAGATACACTTAAATTGAATAGCAGATTAATTGAGCATACTGCAGATAAAAACATAGAGAAACTTCAAGTTGAAAATAGAGAACTATTAAAAAAAAATGTGGAAGTCCTATCTATCTTTGCAGCAATCGTTTTATTTGTTGTAGGTAATATCCAATTATTTGCTCAACTGACTTCGCTAAAATCAGCACTGCTATTCATTCTTGTTTTTGCTTATATTATTTCAATGTTTGTATTGCTAATTAGACTTACTACAAGAAATTACCCAAACATCAAACAGTCATTATCTATCAAAGACATATTGAACTTCAATCTATTTGAATCACTACATTTTGGAATTATGTTTATTGCTACAATTGCAATACTAATGATGCTAAAATGTTCAGATGACATTGATTTAGCCAAAAAAGATTCTAATGATAAAAATGGAGAAAAAGTATTGATAGATATAAAAAGCGCAACAACTAATCAACATTAAGAACCTCCCCCCTATATCGGATCAACATCCACGCTAACGCTCATACCCTTATACTGGGGTTGACACTTCACCTCGTAGATCGCGTTCAGATGCTCCTTTACCTTAACTTACCTACCAGTTTCTGGCTAAAAGCGGCTATGGAGAGCGAAAAAGGGAGGCCCGAAGAAGTTCTTTAAAGACGTATTGGCCTACTTGCGGCCTGCTACTGGCCGCTTTTGAGGATTTTCTTGCGATAAGGAGGTAACCACGACCAGCACCATTCGCGCTTGGTATGCCGCGCAAGTGTGCGTAGATACCGCCACTCGTGCTTCTGGAGGATACGGTAGAAGCAAAACCCTCCAGCCATAAAGTTGGTGGTTCAGCAGACTTAGATTACCTGGTACTAGAGATTGAGGAGACGCGGAATCCGCGTCTCAATGCCATTCGAGCCGAGCTACAGCTCCGCTTTAAAAACCGTACATCCAGCCATCTCGAAGGAAACATCCGACCTGAATATGCCAAAGATAGTGGAGCCACTACCCGACATGGCGGCATATGCGGCCCCCCGATCGTAAAGCTGCTGCTTGATATCGGCCAGCAACGGATACTTCTCGAATAGGTGCGGCTCAAAATCGTTGAGCAGCGTGCCCCTCCACGTCTCAATTGGCTGGGCAACCGTCTCCGCAATGGAGGCTGATGGTTTTTTGGGTTGGATACCGGCAAACGCCTCGGGCGTACTAATGCCAAACGATGGCTTTACCAGCACAATCGTATAGCCCTTTAACGAAAAATCGACGGGAGAAAGAACTTCTCCACGCCCGGTGGCCAGCATCGGACGGTTGTAGATGAAAAAAGGGCAATCGCTTCCGAGCGTGGCGGCGTATTCGGCCAGCCGCACCTCCGACAGGCCCAGCTTGTAAAGATGGTTGAGCATTACCAGCATCTGCGCGGCATCAGCAGATCCTCCACCAAGCCCCGCACCAAAAGGGATTGCCTTGTGCAGGTAAATATCCAGGTTGGGCAGGCTGAACTCCCGCTGCAGCAAACGGTAGGCGCGCATCACCAGGTTCTTCTCAGGCTCCACATCTACCACCAGCCCAGATCCCGTAAAGGTAGCCTCCTCCCCGTTGGCCGGAACAGCCTCAAGCGCATCGCGCCACGGAACGGGGTAAAATAGCGTTTCGAGGTTATGGAATCCATCGGGACGTTTCTCGGTTACATACAGTCCAAGGTTTATCTTGGCGTTAGGAAATACAACCATTGCTGCTTTTTTAGAATTAGGGATGCCCAAACATCAGCACAAATATAGCAATTGCCCTGCATTCCGATTCCCGGAACATGCAGCATTGGCCTGTAAAGCCTCCAGCTTACCTTCACAATAGTAGCGTCTTGCCAGCAGCATTGGCCACCTTGGGGCGGCCATCAGCCCTAATGCAACGGGCAGCAGCGCGCAGCACATCCGCCACACCACCAGTAGGATAAAAACAGCTTCTAAAAAATAGCTTTCGCCCCTCCATTTTTATAATCGTTAAAAAACGGCGGGATGATTTACCCTTTTTATTGCTAATTTTGCATGTTGAACACCATTGAACAGGCCGACCTTTCTCGGTTAAGATGGCCAACTGCGGGTAACATACGACCGCCAACCATGTAATTCGTATGAAATAGATAATAAATGAGCAATAGACAGGTTGTAATCGCTATCGACGGTTACTCATCGTGCGGCAAAAGCACATTCGCAAAAGCAATAGCGAAAAAGTTGGGATATGCCTACATCGATAGCGGCGCAATGTACAGAGCAACCACCCTATACGGGCTACAGAATGGCGCATTTGATGCTGAAGGAACGCTGAACAGCACAAAGCTAATACAAGCATTACCACAAATAACCATAACCTTTAAGTTTAACAACGAAAAAAGTCGCAACGAAACCTACCTAAACGGCACCTGCGTGGAAGACGAAATACGCACCATTGCCATTGCCGACAAGGTGAGCCGTGTGGCCGAGATTGCCGAAGTACGCGAACAGATGGTTCTGCTTCAGCAGCAGATGGGCCAGGAAAAAGGCATTGTTATGGATGGTAGAGATATTGGTACCGTAGTATTCCCCGATGCCGAGTTTAAGATATTCATGACCGCCGACCCGGCTATCCGCGCGCAGCGCCGCTACGACGAGCTAAAGGCAAAAGGCGAAACGGTAGACATCAAGGAGGTGGAGGAAAACATCCGCAAGCGCGACTACATCGACGAGAACCGCGAGGTAAGCCCTCTACGCAAAGCCGACGATGCGCTGGTGCTAGACAACAGCCATATCACCGTAGAGCAGCAAATGAAATGGGTGGAAGAGCATTTAAATCGAATTTTAGAAAAGTAGCAAATGGTAGTAACGGTTGATGACAAGTCGGGATTTTGCTTTGGAGTTACCAACGCTATTGGTAAGGCCGAGGAAATTCTCGCATCCGAAAGCGAGCTGTACTGCCTAGGCGAAATTGTCCACAACGACGTGGAGGTAAGCCGGCTTGCCGATAAAGGGCTTGTAACCATCGACCACAACCTGCTAAAAAATATCAACAATCGTAAGGTGCTCATCCGTGCTCACGGAGAACCTCCTACTACCTACCAGCAAGCCAAAGCCAACGGGCTGGAGATCATAGACGCCTCCTGCCCCGTGGTGCTTAAGCTGCAGGAGCGTATCCGCAAAAGCTACGCTACGGCCCTGCAAAACGGAGGGCAAATTGTAATCTACGGAAAGAAAGGCCACGCAGAGGTTAACGGCCTTGTTGGACAAACAGAAAATAGCGCCATCGTTGTAGAGAGCATCAACGATATCGACGCTATTGACTTTGGGAAGCCAATATGCCTATATTCGCAAACAACAAAGAGCATCGAGGGCTTTAAGGCACTCAAGGCCGAAATTGAACGGCGCATTGCCGAAACAGGCAGCGATCTTTCCACGTTTGAATCGCACGACACCATCTGCCGGCAGGTTGCCAACCGCCAACCTCAGCTGATGCAGTTTGCCAAGACAAACGACGTCATCATCTTTGTAAGCGGGAAGAAGAGCTCGAACGGCAAGGTGCTTTACGAGGTATGCCGATCGCAAAACGAGCAAACCTACATGGTGGAAGACGAAAGCGAAATTGAGAGCAGCTGGTTTAACCAAGCACAAAGCGTGGGTATTTGTGGAGCAACATCAACCCCGCGCTGGCTAATGGAGAGAGTTGCCCAGCATATAAGAGAAATCAAACTATAACATCATATGGCAAAAATTAAAAAACTCGCAGTTCTTACTTCAGGAGGCGACGCCCCAGGAATGAACGTAGCTATTCGTGCGGTTGTTCGCACTGCCATCTATAACGGACTAGAAGTTGTTGGCGTAAAAGAGGGATACTCTGGAATGATCAACAACGATTTTATCCCAATGGCGTCAAAAAATGTGAGCGACATCATATCTAAGGGTGGAACAATTCTTAAGACTGCTCGATGCGAAGAGTTTCGTACCAAAGAAGGCCGCCAGATAGCTTACGACAACGCCAAGGCACAAGGCATCGACGCGCTTGTGGTTATCGGTGGTGATGGTAGCTTTCAAGGAGCAAAGCTTTTCTCTGAAGAATTTGACATTCCTACTGTAGGTATCCCAGGAACTATCGACAACGACCTATTCGGAACCGACTCTACCATTGGATACGACACGGCACTAAACACCGTTATCGATGCTATTGATAAAATTCGCGACACAGCAACATCGCACAAGCGTATGTTCTTTGTGGAGGTAATGGGTCGTGATGCTGGCTTCCTTGCACTACGTAGCGGTATCGGATCTGGCGCAGAGGCTATCCTTATTCCAGAAGTCCACACCCCATACGAAAAACTAAAAACCTACCTTAACGACAAAACCAAAGGACACAAAAGCAGCTCTATCGTAATTGTTGCCGAAGGTGCCGAAGGTATGAAGGAAGGTGGCGTATTTAAGCTTGCCGAGCGCGTTAAGGCCGACTACCCAGAGCTGGATATTCGCGTATCTGTTCTTGGCCATATGCAACGTGGAGGCGCCCCCTCTGCATTCGACCGCGTACTTGCTAGCCAGCTAGGCCGTGCTGCTGTAGAAGCACTTCTTGATGCGCAGCAATCTATCATGGTGGGAATTCAGAACAACAAAGTTACCCACGTTCCCTTCAATCAAGCCATCAAAAACAAGAAGAGCGTCAACTTAGATCTTCTAGCGCTGTCGGAGATCCTATCTATCTAGCATTTGCTTACATACCATACATGTTGAGCCAGGGAATCCCTGGCTTTTCTGCTTTATAAAAGGCAGCAGTGCAAAGCTTCGCCCTAAATCTGCCCATATTTGCCCAATTAATGCAAATCGTGCTTTACAACCAGCTCCGGTAAGTCCCTTTTTACTATTTTAGGCAGCAAATAAATCATTACTAATCAAACCTCATCACCAATGAAAAAAATGCTACTTGCAATGGCCCTCATAGGAACAGTACTGCAAGGCTCGGCGCAGGCTAGTTCGGAGTCGAATATCGACCCAAAAATTCAGGCACTAGGACTTATCCCGCTGCCAACAAGCGTAAATGTAAAAGAAGGTAAACTTGCCTTATCGCATAAAGTAACCATCGCAGCCTCATCGAAGGATGAAAAGAACGTAAGCTCATTCATCACCAGCTTTCTTAAGGGAAAAGGCGTTGCGGCTACCAACACCTCAAAAAAAGGAACCATCACCCTTAAAATAAACAAGACTGCCGATAGCCGATTCGGAAACGAAGGCTACGCGCTAACGGTAACCGGAGCTGGCGTAACCATCACCGCAAACGCAGGTGCAGGTCTTTTCTACGGAGCGCAAACCTTTATGCAGCTATTTCCTGTAGGACAATCGGCCACCATTCCTCAGCTCGAAATCGTGGATAATCCAACATTCAAGTGGAGAGGTATGATGCTTGACGTAGCACGCCACATGATGCCCGTTGAGTTCATCAAGCAGTACATCGACATGCTTGCCCAGTATAAGATAAACACCTTCCACTGGCATCTTACCGACGACCAAGGATGGCGCATCGAAATAAAGAAGTACCCTAAGCTAACCCAAATATCATCAAAAAGAAAAGGAACGCTTGTGGGCTGGTATGGCGACTACCCCAGCATGAACGACTTCAAGTTTGATGGCAAAGAGTATGGCGGTTACTACACCCAAGAGCAGGTAAAGGAAATTGTTGCCTATGCCGCCAAACGCTACATCACCGTTGTTCCCGAAATTGAAATGCCAGGACACTCGGTTTGCGTACTTGCCGCCTACCCAGAACTCGCCTGCAAGCCGGGCAACTACGAGGTGGCAACCTACTGGGGTGTATTCGACGATATTGTTTGCCCAACAGAGCAAACCATAAACTTCTTCCAGGATGTGCTTACCGAAGTAATTGGCCTATTCCCCAGCACCTACATCCATATTGGTGGCGACGAAGCCCCAAAAACGGTTTGGAAGCAAAGTCAGTATGTGCAGGATCTTATGAAAAAAGAAGGAATTGACGATGTTGAAAAGGTACAAGGTTGGTTCAACCGCCGTATCGAAGATTTCCTAAAGAAGCACAACCGAAAGCTTATTGGTTGGGACGAAATTCTTGAAGGAGGGATCTCTGAAAGCGCAACTATTATGTCGTGGAGAGGCGAGAAAGGAGGCATCGAGGCTGCTAACCACGGTAACGATGTGGTTATGTCGCCATCTAGCCAAGCCATGTACTTCGACCATGCACAAGGCAAAGTTGAATATGAACCTAAGAATATTGGACGCCGCGAAGGAAATGCAACGCTTTACAGGGTGTACAGCTACAACCCAATACCTGCCGAGATTGATGCAGAAAAGCGCAAGCACATCATCGGCGTTCAGGCAAACATCTGGACCGAGTACATCAAAACACCCGAAGCAACCAACTACGTAACCTATCCACGCATATTTGCCCTTTCTGAAACACTTTGGAAACCCGCTGATAGCAAAAGTTGGAATGGATTTACCGGCAGAATGGCAAAACACTTTAGCAAGCTAGACGCACTAAAGCTCACCTACCGCATTCCAGAACCTTTTGGGCTTGAACAAATGAGCAAAACGGGTACCGAATTTACCGTTTCCCTTTCTACTCCATTCGAAGGGGCAACCATTCGCTACACAACCGATGGCAGCATGCCCAACGCCAGCTCGGCAGCCTACGCTGCTCCTGTTACCGTAAAGGCTCCTAATAACCAAAAGGTAACCTTCCGCGCAGTAACCTTCCTAAAGGATGGAAGAACCAGCGCCCCTGCAGAGGCTACCTTCAACGAGCCCGCTCCCGAAAAGAAGTAGCACAGCTATCGCATAAAATAAAATCGCCGGAGATGAATTAATCTTCGGCGATTTTTATTTTATATACCCCTCCCATGCAAATGAGCCACCCCATCTTCCTCCGAAAAAGCTACCTTTGTGCTACAACCCCTGTACGATATGGAAAGTAACCTTTTTGTTGATGTTGTTTTACCGCTAGCCCTTCCCAGGCTGCTGACCTACTCGGTTCCTAACGAGCTGGCTGCCGAAGTGCAAGTTGGCATACGTGTTGGCGTACAGCTCGGCAAAAAGAAAATTTACTCGGCCATCGTACAGCGCATACACAGCGAAAAACCAAAAGAATACGACACCAAAGATATTCTTCTGATACTCGACAAGGCACCCATCATTCTGCCACAGCAGTTCGAGATTTGGAATTGGATATCTGGCTACTACATGTGCACACTAGGCGAAGTGATGAAGGCAGCGCTTCCCTCCGGACTCAAGCTCGAGAGCGAAACCAAGATCACCGTCTCCTCCTCCGAGGAACTCGATGTTGAGGCGCTAGGCGAAACGGAAAAGACCGTACTCGCATTCATATCATCGCGCAAAAGCACCACCCTAGCAGATCTTGCCGAGCTGCTCCCAAGCTCGCGCATCCTCCCCACCATTCGCACCATGCTCGACGATAAGCTCGTGCTGCTCGACGAGGTGCTTACTGGTGGATTCAAACCCAAAAAAGAGTATTTCGTTAGGCTGCATCCATCCATCATTTCGGAGGATGACGTGAATACCGCCTTCACCAAGCTCGACCGCGCTGCGGTACAGCAGAAGGCTTTTCTAGCCTACATCTCGATGGCCAGCCCCATCGACTTTGCCAAGCCAAAGGAGATAGAGCGCAAGCTGATTATCGAGAAGGCGGAGGTGAGCGCACAGGTTATAAAGGGGCTAAAGGATAAGAATATTTTGGATGTGTACGAGCGCGAAGTTGCCCGGCTGGGCTTCGACGATGACCCATCAAAGGCCATCAACCCGCTTTCGGAAACGCAGCAGGCGGCCATGGATTCCATCGGTACCGAATTTGAGACAAAAGACGTGGTGCTGCTACACGGCGTTACCGGCTCGGGAAAAACGGAGGTGTACATCCATCTGATAAATAAAATGCTCGACGAAGGCAAACAGGTGCTATACCTGCTGCCCGAAATTGCCCTAACGGCGCAAATCATCAACCGCCTAAAAAATGTTTTTGGTTCGAAAATCGGCATATACCACTCCAAGTTTAGCGACGAGCATCGCGTGGAGACCTACCTCAACCTGCTCGATGAGGACAACCCGAACCAGTACCAGATAATACTCGGCGTGCGCTCGTCCATATTTTTGCCCTTTAAAAATTTGGGACTGATAATTGTTGATGAGGAGCACGAAAACACCTACAAGCAGTACGACCCGGCCCCACGCTACAACGCCCGCGATGTGGCCGTGATTATGGCCCATATCGCCAAGGCAAAAGTGCTTATGGGAACTGCAACTCCCGCCATCGAAACCTACTTTAACGCCAAAACAGGCAAGTATGGGCTGGTAGAGCTGGCCAACCGCTTTAACGACGTGGCGCTACCATCCATCGAGATTGTAGACATACGCCGCGCCCGTAAGCAGAAGCAGCTGCACTCGCATTTTACCGCTACGCTGCTCGACACCATTGGCGCAGCCCTCGAAAAAAAGGAGCAGGTTATCCTCTTCCAAAACCGCCGAGGCTTTGCGCCCTTCCTCGAATGCGAGGAATGCGGCTGGGTACCCGAGTGCGAGCACTGTAACGTGAGCCTTACCTACCACAAACGCAGCAACCAGCTGGTATGCCACTACTGCGGCTACTCGGTGGCGGTGTACAACACCTGCCAGGCCTGCGGATCGCCATCGATGGTTACCAAAGGCTTTGGTACAGAAAAGATAGAGGAGGAGCTACAGATATTCTTCCCCAACGCCTCCATCGAGCGCCTCGACCTCGATACGGCTCGCAACCGCAACTCGTACGAGCGCATCATCAGCGACTTTGAGGAGCGGCGAATAGATATTTTGGTGGGCACACAGATGGTAACCAAGGGGCTCGATTTCGACAACGTGTCGCTAGTGGGCGTGCTCGATGCCGACACGATGCTGCGCTTCCCCGATTTCAGAGCCTACGAGCGCAGCTACCAGCTCATATCGCAGGTTAGCGGCCGGGCGGGACGAAAGGAGAAGCAGGGCCACGTAATTGTGCAAACCTCGCAGCCCGATAGCGACGTGCTGGCCCTAGTGAAGCGCAACGACTACAACGCCCTTTACCAATGGCAGCTGGTGGAGCGCCACGAGTACCTCTACCCTCCCTTTTACCGCATCACCAAAATCACCATAAAGCATGTAGACCGCAGGCTACTCCACGAAATTTCCGAGGTGCTAGGCTACCGCCTGCGCGCAATATTCGGCGAGCGCATCCTCGGTCCCGAGGAGCCCGCCATCAACCGTATACAGAACCGCTACCTGCTCAACTTTGTGCTAAAGATGGAGCGCAACAAGCCCACCGCCAAGGTAAAGGAGCTGCTCTGGAACGCCATCTACGAGGTGCAGGGCCAGCCCCAGTACAAGGGCATGACTGTTAGCGTGGATGTTGATCCGATGTAAGATTGCTTAAACGCAGAGGCGCGGAGATACAGAGGACACAGTTATTTATTTCACCATGAACTGCTACTTCTTCAAATCGAAGAATTTATCCAGAAAAACTTCAATACAGATTGCTTCGAAAGGTGATTTAAGTTTATACAAGCGTCGTAGGTCGGCTTGTGCTTGAGAGACCATATTCTTTGGAGTAATCAGGTAGTACTTCTTTTCTATTTGAATGCAATGGCCGAGTATTTGTACCGATCCTGCAACCTTTGCATCAAGATCAGTAGTGCTAAAGTTCTTGGGCTGCTTTTTCCTAAACTTAAAGTCAGTGAGCACCATTTTCCGATTACGTTCCCTTTCATCTGCAATCCCAAATGCAATATCCATTGTAGAAAGGGTTCGTCCGCTCCGCTGAGCATTAGCAATTTCATCGAGGCTAATTACAGGTTTATTATCCTCCGTTTTTACCAACTTTTTCCCTCCTTCCTGAGATATCATGGTGTTAAGACCAATAACAACAGAAGGGTACTTTCTACATATTGGATGATCTAACGTGGTTTGTTTATGGTATAGCATTACTCTAATGTTCCGTATAGGTTTATTCTATCAAAGGCAATATTAAACGAGCCGAATATATCATCTATCTCGGTTCCCAAATGGCGGTAGGTGTAGGTGAATTCGTTCTCTTCCTTTTCTGCTAGATAGTAGTTGAGGTTGCCATCGGTTTGCTCCTTTTCGGAGATGTATTTTATGGCACTCACCATATCGGGGTTGTGGCTGGCAATAAAAAATTTTACTCCAAGTTCCTTGTTGAGCAGCACCATCAGGCGAGCATACTCTACAATCCATTGCGGGTGCAGGTGTACCTCTGGTTCGTCAATAATTAGCAGCGTTTTGTCGCTGAGGTGTCCATTCTTGTAGAGCAGCTGCAGTATGGCAAACGATTTTACGCCTGTGGCGCAGTTCAGCAAGTCGAACTCTTTCCCGTCGTTGCGCTTGTAAAGAAAACGTTCGGTAATACTATTCTCAACAACAACCTCTCCGCTTAGGATTTGGTGTTGAATTAAAGCCAAACTTCCATTGGCCGATTGGCCACGCACTTCGCTAAGCATTTCGTTAAGATCGTTCCAATGCTCATTCTTTTTTGACCTTTCAAGGCCGACCATCATTGGAGTATCTACATACACGGCTTGTCTTACCGTGCTAATGTATTCTATATCCTCTTTCTCAGTTGAAAAAATCTGAATACCGAACTCTTTTAACTCTAGATATTTTAAAGTACTGCCTACTCCAAACGAATTTTCGAATATTCTCTCAAAAAGTAGAGTGGGCCTTTTGTCTCGGATAGCATAGAAGTCTTCGAACTTTTGAACTACCAATTCCTCAACTTGCAAAAGCAAGTACTCAATACTAAGTTTAGCATCAAAAGGGTCGATTTCTACTTTAAAATTATTATTGAGAGTATGAGCAATTCTTTGCAGCAATATAGTATCGGATAAGCCGCGATTCTTTCTGTCAGCGAAATCACGTTTTAAAGCTTGAATTCTTTTGGAAATATTCGAATAATAATCTTCAAGTGTAGAATTATGCTCAATTTGAAAAGGAAACTTTTCTGCTGTATTTTTCAGGATATAGTCTAGTATGAATGTAATGCTTTCCAGCTCATTTTTTACTACTCCTACTAGGTTAAACTCATACTCATTCGCCGTTTTAAACAGGTAGTAAAGCAGCTTCGAGAGGGTACTTTTTCCGCAGCCATTTTCGCCAGCTACCACGGTGATGCCGTCAAGTATTATTTCGGCTTTTTTAATAGCCCTAAAGCCTTCAATATCTACAACAAGCTGATGATTTTTCATGGGAGTATAAATTCTACAAGCAAATATACTGATATAAACAACATGTTCATGCTTTACTTAAAACATCAATTATAGTGGCCTCATCAGCAAGTTCATTTCCTCCTGCTCCACCTTTTCACCGCTAACATCCCCAACCTAAAAGCTGCTGCAATTCTGGCTTCCGAAAAAATAGGGTAGAGACAGCTCCATGAATACGCCCCTTTTTCGCTCTCCATAGCCGCTTTTAGCCAGAAGCAGGACGTTTTAAGCGGCAAGGCCAACGCTCTTACCCCCAAAATCGGCGGTTGAACGCTCCGTTTTTAGCTTAAAAGGGAAAAAGTTCTCCCAAAAAGGGAGAAAAAGGTCGTTCTGACCGAGAAAAAAGTCGGTTTTAGACTGGCCGTTGCTGCCGCCCCCCTCAAAAAGGTCGCTTTTTTCGAGAAAATGGAAGGAAAAAACCTTGGTTTCACCGCTTTCACCCTCCTTTTTGTGGCTCGAAGCGGCGGTTAACTCCCCAAAAGCGACCTTTTTCTCGGTTAAAGTGAGGATTTTCTCACTTTTTTGGAAGATTTTCTCGGTTTTTTAGTGGCAAATCGCCCCTAGCAACTCCCTAGGCTTAACATAAGCGACATCACAACTTTAGGCAATAGTAAAGAAGGGGTAGCTTAGCCGTCATACGTTTTTTGGAGCTTTGAGGAAACCAACAAAAACCGACAAAAGATGCTTTTAAGAACGTTGAAACGATGGCTACAAGCGATAACCTGCGCAGCTGCGCTCATTTTGGCAGCCTCGTGCTCCGAGAGCAACGACGGAGCCGACGAAAATCCGCTACAAAAGATTAAGATTGCCGTAATATCCGACACGCACCTGATGGCTCCTTCGCTGCTGGTACAGGACGGCAAGGCGTTTCAAACCTACCTGGCGGGCGACCGCAAGATGCTGGTAGAAAGTGAGGCGATCATGAAGGAGGTGGTCAGCCAGCTGCTCGCCGAGAAGCCAAACATTGTGCTGGTAACGGGCGATTTAACCAAGGATGGCGAGCTGGAGTCGCACCAACTCATGGCCACCTACCTCAAGAAGCTTACCGACGCGGGCATTAAGGTGGTGGTAACTCCGGGCAACCACGATATCAACAACCCGCACGCCATGCGCTTCGACGGCGACGCCGCCACCAAGGTGGCCAGCATCAGCCCCACCGAATTCAAAAATCTCTACAACCCCTTCGGATACGGCAACACCGTGGCGCAGGATAACGCCTCGCTGAGCTACGTTACCGAACCGGTGCCCGACTTCCGCATCATCGCCATAGACGCCTGCGAGTACTACAAGAACGACGCCAGCACCTGCGTTACGGCAGGCACCATCAAACCCGAAACGCTGGCGTGGGTAAAGGCTCAGGTAGGCGAGGCGCGCGCCAAAAATAAGGAGGTGATCGCCATCATGCACCACGGGCTACTGCCGCACTACGCCTCGCAAACCACCTTCTTCCCCGAGTACGTGGTGGAGGGATGGGAAAACGCCTCCAGCCAGCTGGCTGCGGCGGGGCTTCGCGCCGTCTTTACGGGCCACTACCACGCGCAGGATATCGCGCTACGCAACAGCCTCCCCGAAGGGTTTATTTTTGATATCGAAACCGGATCGACAGTTACCTACCCATCGCCCTACCGCGTGATGGTGTACCAGAATGGGGTGCTCGACATCACCACCAAGCAGGTAGAGCAAATTAGCGCAAGCTCGCTTCAGGGCAAGCCATTCCCCGACTTTGCAAAGAATTTTCTCGAAAAGGGACTAGAGGGACAGGCCAGCTACATGCTCACCCACGCGCCCTACAACCTCCCCGCCTCAACGGCTGCTGCCATTGCGCCATCCATACGCAACGCGTTTGTGGCCCACTACAGCGGCGACGAGAACCTATCTGCCACCGAAAAGGCCACCGTGGATCAGATAATTGCAGGTGCGGGCAGCTTCGGCACCACCTTCAAGGCGCTGCTCTACGGGCTCTGGTCCGATGGCGCCCCAGCCGACAGAAATGTATCGATCAACCTAAAAACTGGCGAGTATACGCGATAAGCACACATTAAAGGATGTAAGGGGGCTTCTGCTGGGGCAACGAGGAGGGAACAAACCGCCGCGCTGCACCAACAACGCCCCCTTTACGCTGCAAAAGGGAGGTCGATTTATAAATCGCAATATTTTTGATATTTTTAGGCATCATTTAAAAATACGTTTAGCATGAAAAAATGGCTATTGATTGTTGCCGGCTTGCTGGTTGTTATTGGCGGCGTTAGCTACTGGCTACTTACAAAGGATAAGGATGTTTCGGGCGGACTTGGCATTACCGAAAAGGATGCCGTTTGCCTTACTGATGGTGTTGCCCTAAAGGATGCTCCAGGAAAAGAAGGCGCCTACGTGGGTACCATCAACTTCGGAGAGAAGCTAACCATTACCGACAAGAAGGAGATCGAAACCTCGAAGGGATCGAAAATATACTACCAGGTGGAGCTTAAGGGTGGTCAGAAAGGATGGGTAAAAGAAACGGCCATCATCGTAGCCGCCCGTCCAGCAGCCATTGCCGAAGACGCCACCGTGTACAAGCGCCCCGACCTCATTACGCAAACCACCAAGGTATTTAGCCCGCTCGACATTATTGCCGTTACCAAAAAGCAGGGCGAATTTATTGAGGTGTACGGCAAAACCAAGGATGGCAAAAAGGTAAAAGGAGGATGGATTAAGAGCAGCGCCATCTCGTTTGAGGATGTAGACGTAGCTGTAGCCATCTACGTAGCTAAAGCCAACAAGAAGGGGAGCAACGATGCCCGCTTAGCCGCACTAAAAGAGATTGTAGAAAATCCCGACTTTAGCAGCTCGCGCTTTATCGGAGAGCTAACCGCCCTAACGGCTGAGGCTGCTCCCGTACCCGAACAGGTAACCGAAGAGCCAGATACTACCATGGCCGACTAAATAAAAAAACAAAAAGAAGGCGGAGAACATTTCTCCGCCTTCTTTTATTTTACTATTTCACCTCAAATTCCGTTGAGAGCAAAACTGATCCCTGTATACTCTTTATAACTAAAGTGTGCTTTCCCACACTTAAAGAGGGAGGCGTAATCGAAATAGTTTTTAAATCCACAATCTTATATGAACTACCCCATTCACCATCAACAAGGATGTTCATCATCCTATTTTCAGTATTATCGTAAATATATTTCCCATTTACAACAATCTCCTCGTTTGGTTTTACCGCAGAAGATGCTAATCCTGTTAGCGCTAGATTTCCATATGCTATACCAATCTTCGTCCCATATGAAGTAGTCTTTCCATTTGAAGTCACTTCAAGCGTATAATCAGAAGCCATTCTATCAGTAGGGAGCTGAACTTTTATTTGGGTAGCGCTTTCAGAAATAATAGTTGGCCTAAAATCGTATGCAAAAGATTCTTTAAACAACACCCCATTGCCAGATGCTGCAAAATTTGTTCCGTCGATGGTAAGAATATCACCAAAGAAAAGAGAGGTGGAACTTACAGTCGATATAGTAGGCGCTGGTTTTGTGTTTTCTAGAATGGTAACTTTAACAACACCTTCAACCTCTGAACCATCTGTATAACCCATATAAATTTCCTGTAGCCCCAAAGGAGAGCTCATTGGAACAACCAAAGAAGCCTGAGTCCCTGCATCGTTAACGCTAATATTGGTTAGATAACTTCCTATTTGGACAGTTGGGATTTTTCCTGCCTGCTTTAGGTTTTTTCCAGAAAGAATAAGCAAGTCAATCCCTCTCATAAACGACTGCTTATTGACACCCGTAATTACTGGTGCATTAGGATTAACAACCGTAATTTTTGAACCATAAGCCGTCTTCACTCCGTCTGACTTAACGGTTAGCGTATAGTTTCCTACCTTAATGTTTGCAGGAAGCATCACCTTCAATTCAGAAGATGATTCCGATGCTATCGTTAGCACATAGTTAGTTGTACCCTCTAGAACAACCTCTGTTTTTGATGGAGCAAAATTTCCTTTAATTGTTAAAGATTCCCCCTGCCCAATGGTTGTTGAGCTAAGTTCCTTAATTTCTGTTTTGAAAGGTTCAACCACAACAGAAACCGTATAGTTCACTTTAACCCCACTTTCTGAGGTCACAGCATAAACAACCGGATTAGAAAAATTTTGTGCCACTTCGGAATTAGGAGAAATAGCCGCATTTGCAGAATAGGTAACTGAAGGAACTATGCTAGCAACATTAGTACCGTACGGTACAGTTAACTTAACTGTTTTTTCAGCCTCATTTACGACACCCTCAACTGCTGGGTTAAGTCCGGCAAATTTAAATTTAAGAATCTTAGCTTCCGCATTTTTTGCCACCTCTACAGACACTATATATGCTTGCTTTGAACCATCCTGCGCGGTAACAGTATACTGTACATCACTGCTAAAATCCGTAGCAACACCAGATGCTGGATTAGCGGTAGCATTCGCAGAAACCGATAAAGTAGGTACTAAAGCCTTTACGTTAGTGCCAAAAGGAACAACTGCTTTAACGGTTTTCTTACCCTCATCAACTGCTGCAACAACAGCAGGCGAAATCCCTGCAAACTTGAACTCTAATAGCTGCTTTTCGGTGCTTTTACCAGCCTCTACAGTAACTGTATACTCTCTCTTGCTCCCATCTTCGGCAGCAACAGTATACACTACCGGTTTTGTAAAATCCTGCTTAACACCAGCGGCTGGAGTTACAGTTGCCTTTTCTGAAATCTCAATGGTGGGCACCAGCTCCTTTACGTTCGTTCCGAATGGAACAGACAGCCTAATCGCACCAGTCTCCTTATTAATTCCACCAACAACAGCAGGTGTCAAGCCCGCGAATTTAAACGACTTAATTTCCTTATCTCCGCTCATTACAATTACCGTAACAGTAAAAGTTTGTTTTGAACCATCTTCTGCGGTAACAGTATAAGTCACGGGTGCTGTAAAATCTTGGCTAACGCCGCTAGCAGGAACTACAGTAGCATATTTCGAGACCATCACCATTGGAACTAACGCTTTCACATCAGTACCTGCAGGAACTTTAAAAGTCACCGTTTTAGCTTTCTGATCAACGATACCTTTAGCATTTGCAGCTAATGATCCAATCGAAAATTCTGTAATCTCCTTTTCTGAACTCTTAAACTCTTCCTTCGAACAGGATAGAATAAAGGTTGCTCCAACCACAATCCCCAACACAAGGGACAAGAACTTTCTCATTTGTACTAAATATTTAAATTAAAATTAAAAAATGACTACAAAGGTAACCCTGAAAACGGTTAAGCCATGAGCAATTTAAAAACTTTCTCTACAGTATATCTTTCTTGGCTGAGTGACTTCCAAATACAATTCCTTTTTATCTTTGAAACTTACTAAAACCACACGACCTATGAAAAAAACAAAAGCAACATGCCTGCTACTATTACTGGTGGTGCAGGCATTTATTGGAACCGCGCAGTCAAACATTCCGCAGCAGCTAAAATCGCTTTACGGCATTAAATCTGTAGAGGCGGTTAAGAGTGAGCAGTATCCCGAAAAGTATGAGGCATTCATTGAGCAGCCGCTCTCCTACGCCGATACCACTTTAGGAAAATTCTCGCAGCGCTTTTTTGTGGCACACGTAGGTTACGACCGACCAACGGTTATTGTTACCGAAGGCTATAGCGCCGACTATGCGGCCAACCCTCGCTACAAAGAAGAGCTATCTAAGCTTTTCAATGCAAACCTTGTGTTTGTAGAGCATCGCTACTTCTCCAAATCTACCCCACAAAATGCCGACTGGAAATACCTAACAGCCGAAGCCTCTGCCAACGATTTACACCGAATTACTCAGGCGCTAAAATCGATCTATAAAGGGAAATGGATTAGCACAGGCATCAGCAAGGGTGGGCAAACAACCCTTCTTTACCGTGCCTACTTCCCAAACGATGTAGATATCTCGGTTCCATACGTTGCCCCTCTTAATTTTGGAGAGGAAGATGGACGCCACGAACCCTTTATTGCCAGTTTTGTGGGCACTAAAACCGATCGTCAAAAGGTACTTGACTTTCAAACCGAAGTTTTAAAGCGTAGAGAAAATCTCCAGCCTATGTTCGAAGCGCTATGCAGTAAGGAAGGACTAAAGTTCAATGCGCCATTAAGCGAGATTTACGACTACTCGGTGCTTGAGTACTCATTCTCTCTATGGCAATGGGGCACACCAGTAAGTACAATCCCCAGCATAGACGCACCTGACTCCACCATTTTTAAGCATTTTATTGCCATCTCTCACCCCAGCTACTTCCAGAATACGAGCCCAACCACCTCCTTTTTTGTGCAGGCAGCCAAAGAACTTGGCTACTACGGCTACGATATAAAACCATTTAAAAAGCTGCTTACCATTAAGAGTGCAAAAGGATACCTTCGCAAGCTCATGGTTCCTGAAAATGCAGCGCCGAAATTTAGCAAAGAACTCGCAAAAAAATGTCAGAAGTTCCTAAACGAAAATGATCCTAAAATGATATTTATTTACGGCGAATGGGATCCATGGAGCGCTGTTGCCGCCAGCTACAAGGGAAAGAAGGAGAACCTCTCCAGATATTTCCAACCTGGAGGTAACCACAGAGCCCGAATTTCAACATTACCCGCTCCGTTAAAAAAAGAGGTAACTGAGAAGATTGAAAAATGGCTAAAGGAATAAAAAAGGGCGGTTTTTACCGCTCTTTTATTTTACAACCAAAGAAACGCTCTTAACTTGAGCTGGATTTTTAGGATCCCAAGGCCTCACATACCTAAACTTCAAACTAAAAACGCCCTTAGAAATTGCCTTAAAACTCCAAGTTTCAGTACCACCACAAACAACTAACCCATCAATCGATTTTTCATACCGGTGCCCAATAGAGTCAACTCCGTTTACAGAATCAGCCTTGTCCCAAACCCATGAAAAACCAGTAGTATGGTTGGCGCTCATAATGACATTAAAAACATCACCTTGTTGAACATGAATGGAATCCTCCATTTCCACATGAATAGTTCCGACAAAAAGACTAGAGATAAAGAAATAAAAGACGGTTAAGTTCATAGCATATTACTTATAAAAAATTTCTATTAAAATAGTACAGCACCAATCATCTTCACAGATCAAACTATTACATACCAAATATAATTAATATTTTTAACACTATGCCGTTGTTTTTATAAAAATGTTGCATAAAGATTATCAATATACAATTATTACAATTTCCTTTCTTTTTACTACTACATCATTCTCCCATGGCCTAACATATGAAAAATGAAGATAGTAAACGCCTTCCTTTTTAACTTTAAATGTCCAAACATCAACTCCAGCGGCACCAATTGCTCCCGTTTTATTAGCGACAAATTTGCGCGATACAGAGTCTACATTAGCCACAGAACGATCTTTGTTCCATTTCCAGCTATACCCTGTAGTTGGGTTAGAAGGCATCTTCACTACAAAAGGCTTCCCCTTTTTCACCCGACAGCTATCAGAAAATGCAGCAGCCGACGCTCCTATTCCACTGAAAAACAGTAATGCAAAAAAAGGAATCATCATTCTTCCGAATATATATTTCATAATCATCCTCGCTTAAGTAACTTAAATGCAATATTTCTTCCTTGCCCTTGAAATAAGGCTAGATTAATCCAGACCTTTGCGAAATCCTCAAGAAGTTCAACCTCTTCTACTCCTCCAAAATCGTAGCATTCTGAGAACCCAATATCCCTTGCCAACTTGCGGACAACATCTTTCGAATGCTTATCACGCCCTGCCATAAAAGTGTCAATCGAAATTCCTCCAAAATTGGGATGAAGAATATTTTCAAAGCCAGTAGTGTTGAAGGCCTTTACAACATGACACGAAGGATAGATATGAGATAGTGCTTCAAAAGTATTTTTATGAGTCTCGGGATGCGAGTGCACCGAGTTCATCGTATCAACTATAATTTTTTCTTGAAGAGGCCCTATTCGACTGCAAACATCAGTAATAGCGGGAGGAACGGTGCAAAAAATAAAAATATCAGCCAATTCGCCCAGCTCTTCGATTGCATGAGTAGATATATTCTCGTGATAATTTTCGAGCGCAACAATTTTTGCTTCTCTACTTTCGCGAATCCCTACATACACTCTATAGCCAACCCTTGCCAAAGCGCGTGCAAGTGCACCTCCCATATTTCCAGCTCCAACAATAGCAATTTTCATAATTATAAGAATTAGGTATACTACATAAAACCAACATTATGTCAATTTGATCATAAAAAGAGCCTGTTTTTATCCTTACATTCTTCAACTCTCCATAAAACAAGACATGATTATCAATTTTAAATATATTTTTATACCGACAAGCAACGGAACAACCAACAATTAAACAGCTAATTTTACATGAGCAGAGCCCTACTTACGGCCCTATTGTTATTTCAAATACTTGCTGCTGCGGCTACTGACACAACCAGCACCCGTCAACCCGATCTTATAAAAAAAGGATGGAACCTTGGACCTATACCCGTCGTAGCATTTGACTCCGATTTAGGGTTCGAATATGGCGCCGTGATTAACTTTTTCAACTACGGAAATGGAAGTACCTATCCAGAATACCGGCACTCTATTTTTATGGAAGCCTCACGCTATACGAAAGGATCTGGTCAGTATCGTATTATCTACGACAGTAAATTTGTTCTAGAAGGCATAAGAATCATGGCTGATCTGCAATACCTTCCAACATTAGCCGCTGAATTTTACGGCTTCAATGGTTCTGAAAGCAGGTATAATAAGCAATGGATAAGGCCAGGGAATAAGGATTACCACTCCGAACTTTTTTACAAAATGAACAAGGATATTCTAAGGGCTGGGCTTGATCTACAAGGCCACTTTGAAAATCCCAAATTTGGATGGATTGCAGGCACCTCGTTTCAAAGATATAATGTTGGCCCATTAAAGATGAATAAGTTGAATGCAGAACCAAGCCCTTACGATGAATCGGACGTGCTGTACAACAAGTATGTAAAATGGGGAATAATAAAAGAATGGGAAAAACGAGGAGGCGCCCATATCACCTTAAAAGGGGCATTAATTTACGATACACGCGATAATGAGCCAAATCCAATGCGGGGCACTTGGGCTGACGCACTAATTTACTACGTGTCGCCAAATTTAAACGAAAAAGGAAAAGGTCATGCCAAACTTGCTCTTTCGATTCGAAAGTATTTTACCATTGTACCCAACGACCTGTCGTTTGCGTTTAGAGCAATGACACAAAATACAATTGCAGGAACATGCCCATTCTACATGCTCTCACAAATAGTTACGGTATCTCCCCGTCGATCCTTTTTCGAAGGATTAGGAGGAGCATACTCCCTTCGTGGAATCATGCGCAACAGAGTTGTTGCTGATGGGTTTGCCCTTGCAAACGCCGAGTTTAGATACAAATTTTGGCGACTTCATCTATTACGTCAAAATTTTTACTGCGCAATTACGGCATTTGGTGATGTAGGCCTCATTACGCAAAAAACAAAGTTAGACCTCGCAAAAGTCCCCATATCGGAATACAACAGCTACTTCAGCAACACGGCTCAACGGCCCCACTATTCGGTTGGCATTGGAGGAAAGTTGGTCATGAATCAAAACTTTGTTATATCGGGTGACATCGGAAAAGCACTGGACAACCAAGACGGAAATATGGGCGTATATATTGGCGTAAACTTCCTATTTTAAAGGTATTTTATTGCCGACATCAAATTTAACGAACTAATTTTGATCACTTCATTCCCTCCTATTTGAAAAATCAAAAAGCCGCTCTATTTTCGCGCGCCGCTGATGGCATAACCTAAAATTTAATCATGGAAAAAAATGACGGCGTTCTTACGCTAAAAGACACGACCGCCAATCCCGCACCTCTTGGGCTTCTTGGCTTTGGAATGACTACCATTCTCCTAAACCTACACAATGTGGGCTTCTACGAATTAAATGCGATGATTATTGGCATGGGGATATTTGTAGGAGGACTAGCACAAGTAATTGCAGGTGTAATGGAGTTCAAAAAAAACAACACGTTTGGGGCTACCGCCTTCTCCGCTTACGGCTTCTTTTGGATCACCCTTGTGGCAATATGGCTACTTCCTCGTACCGAAATGGGCGCAGAACTTAAGGCAACTGCAGATTCAATGGGATGGTTCTTATCTGTATGGGGAATATTTTCTGCATTCATGTTTATAGGAACTCTCCGAATGAACAGAGTTATGCAAATTGTATTTGGTTCGTTGGTAGGTCTATTTGCGCTACTTGCAATTGCAGACTTTAGTGGCAACGAATCTATTAAAGTTCTTGCCGGTGTTGTCGGAATTTTTTGCGGAGCAATGGCCCTGTATGCCAGCGTTGCACAAATCCTGAATGAAGTTTACGGAAAGGAACTTCTTCCTCTAGGAGCAAAGTAGTCTTGTTTAAAAAAGACCTTAAAACTACTTATAGCAAATAACAAGAGGCTCTTCCCGGAGCCTCTTGCTTGTTTTGGGATGTCTGTTACCTTCAACATTTAAGTTAATAAGGTAAATCCCTTGTTGATGCTCGTTTTCAGAATGGCATTGAAATTCAGCACCCATTCTCTTTCCCTTTTACACTCGTTGTCTCCTTTACACAAAAATTCTTCAGCAGGCTTACAATAAGAGCAAGCCAGAGGATGCTCTCGCAATTAAAGATTTCGTTAAAAGGACAGTTGAGAATAAAAGCATACGTGATTAGAATATTAGTTAGACCTTGAAATACAATCGCAAACTACACATTTTAACACAAACAATCAATAGAAATAGCCCTTTTTTCGACGTTCTAAAAAACAGGCTGCAAGAGCTTTCATACAGCCTATTTTTACGGAAGTACAAAATATGATTTTAGATATTCCTAAAGATCCAAAAAGCAAGAACAACGGTAAACATTATCCAAATTGCATAAACTCCGTATATTTTTTTTCGAATTTCAAGCATCCGTTGTGTCAAATTATTAGTCATATCAAACCAGATTCCTCCAAGAACGTATGGAATAAGTATAACTAACAGAGGATTTTGTCTAAAAGCCTGACCAATTTCCAAATTCAAAAGATGGTGAATTGCTCTTTGAGAACCACATCCTGGACACTTAAACCCAGTTAATACAAGGAATGGGCATTTTGGAAAAAAATCAACCCCGCTTGGATTGTAATTTTTGTATATAAAAACAAAAATTACAAAAAGCAAAAAAGCGAATATCCATTTTATACGGCTATAGCGCCATGAAAAGACTCGTTGCAACACCTGCCACTGCTAAAATAACATATAATATTACCACTACAAGTCCCAGCCAGAAGGCAACTTTCGTCCATTTTCCAGCTTCCTGAGAAGCACGCATAGCACCCTCAATATCACCAGCATAATAACGAGATTCTACTCGAGAAGCATTAACGATACCAACAATACCAAAAGGTAAACAACAAAAAATCGTTACAAGAATAGATTCCACCAGCCATGATTTAGGCGGTTTTTGCCCAGTTTGAGTTTCCATTTTCTAAAATTTATATTGTTAAACAAAAATATCTGAGACTATTTAAAGATTTCCCTCTCATCTTTTTCACAGTCCCAAATATGCATAAATAAATTTTATTTACAATATTTAGCTTAACAATCTTCAAAATAAGTGCTGTCCATACTGCCTTTTTATTTAAAAAGATGGAGGGTTAAATCCTACCATAAAAAGATAATACCCAACAGTTAAGTCCCATCCCATTTTACTATCTTCGCTTACATCGTAAACGAGATTACAAAATGACCGCATTCCTCTCCGATCTAGCTCAAGTTCTGTATCAAAAATATGGCAATAACATCCATACGCTTACCATTGTATTCCCTTCTAGACGTGCACGCTACTACTTTTCGCGCAGCTTAGCCGCATTGATAGATCAACCTATATGGCAGCCTAACTATGTGGGTATTGACGAGTTTATACATGGGCACACGCAGCTTAAGGTGGCCGACAGCTACCGACTGCTAATTGAGCTATACCGCGTTTTTGAAGAGGTAAAACGGTCCAACGAAACCTTTGATCAGTTCTATTTTTGGGGAGAAGCTCTACTAAACGATTTTGATGGTATCGATAAATATCTGGTCGACCCCGAAATGATGTTTCGCAACCTAGCCGAAGAAAAGGTGCTAACTGACGACTTCTCCTTCTTGACCAGTGAGCAAAAAGAGCTAATCGCCTCGTTCTGGAAGGCTTTTGAAACTTCTGAAGGAAAAAATCGGGAATACCAAAGCCACTTTTTATCCGTATGGGAAGCGCTATTCCCCATATATCGCCGGTTTAACGAACGATTACGAAGTCAAGGCATTGCCTATTCAGGAATGATATACCGCGACATGGCAGAACGCCTACAGGCTGGAGAAGAACTATTTAAAAAAAACGGTCCGATCGTATTTGCTGGATTCAATGCCCTAAATCGATGCGAGCAGGTTCTTTTTGACCATCTCAAAAAGCGGAATGCCGAATTTTACTACGACTACGATAGCTACTACGTAAACAATAAGGATCAAGAGGCAGGCCTTTTTCTGCGTAAAAATCTTGAAATGTTCCCTGAGTCAACCAACCTGAACCCTAACGGACTGTTTTCTAACAGCAGTAAATGTATTGATATAGTTGCAACCCCATCAGACACTGTACAGGCCAAATATGCAGCCGAACTGGCCACAAGCATAATTAGTTCAGGAGGAAAAGCAGAACAAACTGCCATTATTTTTACCGACGAAAATCTACTTACACCAGTGCTTTCTGCCATCTCTGAAGATGATAAAGCAATTAGCGGCAAGATCGAAACAGTAAACGTAACAATGGGATACCCCCTCAAAATTACACCTGTATACTCTCTAATTGAGCATATACTCTCGCTATACCGAACTCTAAAATCTAATAGCGAAGGTATTTTCTTTTACCATAAAGATGTAGCTGCAATTGTTGGCCACCAGCTGCTAAAAGGACTAAACATTGTAGAGTTTGACAAAATACGAACATCCATAAAAGAAGAAAACCAGATATTCCTTACGCAGCAGAAACTTATGCAACTTCCTATTATTGGACCAATATTTGGAATAGAAGCCTCGAACAATAAAGGTAAAGAAGGGAAAGTTAGCTACAAAGCTCTGTCTGCTGCACTAATATCCATACTTGAAGAGCTGCTCAACCGCGAACATGAGCAAAAAAATGAGCAATCAATACACTACACCGAATTTATCAACACGACTATTGTATCCCTACGCAAGCTGCACTCTGCATTACTACGTGAGGGAATGGATATATCGCTACAAGTCTACATCAGCTTAGTAAGAAAAGCGCTTAGCGGTATCCGTATTCCGTTCGAGGGATTTCCTGTAGCAGGACTACAGCTAATGGGTATTCTAGAAACACGTAACCTCGACTTCGAAAATGTGATTATCCTATCGCTAAACGACGACCGATTCCCAGCTGTAGCACAACAGCCCTCTTTTGTTCCCTACAGCATCAAACGAGCATTTGGCATGCCCACCTACGAGCAGCAGGAATCCATGTACGCATACTATTTCTACCGGCTGCTACAGCGTGCAAAAAATATCAAGCTACTATACAACACCAAAGCCGACGAACGCAGTACTGGAGAAATGAGCCGCTTTTTACAGCAGCTTAAGTTTGAAAGTGGGCTAGCGATAACCGAGCAAAGTATTGGCTATACGCTAGGTTTTAAAACAACCTCTCCAATAACCATCGATAAAAGTCCAGAGGTAATGGAAAAGCTACGCACCTACATAAATGGAAGCGGTAGCCGAACCCTCTCGCCGAGTGCTCTTTCGTCCTACCTAACGTGCAGGCTTAAATTTTATTTCAACTATGTGGCTGGCATTAAGGAGCAAGACGATGTAGAGGAAGATATCAGCAACCAAATATTTGGAAAAATACTGCACGAGGCTGTGGACAAAATCTACAGTGACATGGGCAAAAACCCGCTAACCGCGGAACAGCTAGAATCGATCGCCAAAAATGAGCTGCTAATCGGCGAAATAATAGACGCCGCCTTTGCCAAAGAGTTTATCCGTAGCGAGGAGGGAAAATCCCTTTTAAAGATGAATGGCAAATTTTTGCTAGTACGAAGAGTCGTGTCCAAATATCTCCAAGGAATACTTCGCTACGATGCCTCGCTTATACGCAGCGGCATGCAGCTCCAAATGGTAGCGCTAGAGCAAGATCTTAAAGCTTTTTATCCTTTTACTGTTGATGGAGAAAGCAGGCAGCTTTGCCTAAAAGGACGCCTCGACCGCGTAGACCGGCTAGGCGGTATAACCCGAATTGTGGACTATAAAACAGGAGCCTACAAGGACAAAAACACCTTTACTTCTTTCGAAAAAATGTTTATTGGGAAGGATACACAAAAGTATGCAGGCTCCATGCAAACATTCCTTTACTCGTTGATGTTTGACATCGCCAGCGAAGGAAAAGCCCACAATATAAAACCAGCGCTCTACTTCGTACGTGGTATCCAAACCAACGATTTTGACCCCTATCTTGCGATTAAGGAAGGACGAAATAAAACAACTATCGAAAACTATTTTGACCATAAGGAGGAGTACCTTCAGTACCTAAATCTAGCCTTAACCGATCTTTTTGGAGCCACCCAACCCTTCGATCAAACGGGAGATCCTGCTCAAATGTGTCGAAAATATTGTCCCTACAACGTAATTTGCAAGCGATAAACGTAATCAACAATAAAAAAGAGGCGCAGTTTCTTTCTGCGCCTCTTCCATATACGTTAGCCAACCTACTTGGCAAGGTGAATATTCTGCTCAAAACCACTTAGGTTCATCGTTACTGTTGGTATAAGCAGCAGCGCTCCAATAATAACTACCACTACAATGTAGGGCAATACCCAACGTATCCATTTAGCGTAAGGAACCTTTGCTACTCCCAAAACACCAATCAGCACACCAGATATAGGGGTAATCATTTCGGTAAAACCGCCACCCAGCTGGAAAGCCATCACTGTTGATTGACGCGAGATGCCCACGATATCGGAAAATGGGGCAAATATTGGCATGGTAAGAGCTGCTTTTGCGCTACCCGATGGCATAATTAAATTAATTAGGGTGATGATCCCATAAATAGTTTCGGTAGCTGCAATTTTTCCGTAGGCGCCAAGCGTCGACGACAAACCGTGAAGAATGGTATCAACCACCTTACCATCTTTTAGTATAACAATTATTCCACCAGCAAATCCAACAATCAGCGCTGCCGACATAAAATCTTTAGCCCCGTCCATAAACTGCTTTACCAGCTCGTTGGCATTATATCCGATAGCTATTCCGCTTAAAATTCCCATTGCAAAAAAGAGTCCGGCTATTTTATCTATTCCCCAACCGTAACCCATTACCCCAACAATAAGGTAAACAATGGTAAAAGCCAACAGCTGCAGAATGAAAAAATGTACCGATTTACGCAAGCTTAGTACGCAAAGAATCGCGTACATCACCACTGATATAGGAATAATAGGAAGCGGCGCCAGCTGCGTTTTTCCCACCACAATGGTAGTTGTAGGATAAACGATAGCGAAAACAATAAGAGCGATCATGCTTAGTCCAAAGGCAATCCAAGCCGTTTTGGGAGTGCTATACTCCACATGAGATTTTTCTTCACTAAAGCGTTTACGCCAAAACTCGTCCTCCTCATATACTATCGATTTTTTAGGATCCTTCTTTATCTTGGCCGCATAACTAAGAATAAAAATTAGCAGGGCAACATTTAAAATCATCCATACCACAAAACGGTACTCCAACCCCGAGAACAGTGGAATGCCTGATAGCTCCTGCGCAATACCAATGGTAAAAGGATTTAGCATGGCACCTGCAAATCCGGTGTGAGCGGCCACGTACACAAGCCCTAACCCGACTAGCGAATCGTAGCCCATCGAAATAGCAAGCGGAATAATAACCACCGCAAAGGCAATAGTCTCCTCACTCATCCCAAATACTGCTCCAAAAAGGCTAAAAATAATCATAATGCTTACCATGATTACATTATTTACACCCAGCTTGCGCACAAGCCAAAATCGCTCCCAACCTTTCGAGCGGCGAAGAAAGGAGTAAATCCCCACATCAATAGCACCGTTCGAGTTAACGACCCAAAAGGCACCGCCTACCACCAAAATAAAGATGATGATCCCAGCCCCCTTCTCGAATCCAGCAAAAAACGAGGTGAAAATTTGGTAGGTTTGCGGAACGCTCTCTACCTGATTAAAGGTTACCGTGCCATCGGCTGCTTTCACATACTCGCCTCCTGGCAAAAACCACGTCAGCGTGGCGCAAATAAGGATAATCCAAAAAACAATAACAAAGTTATTGGGTATGGTAAATTTACTTTTCGTTCCCATTATTTAGTTAGATGTTAATGGATGCAAATATAAAAAGTTAATTAGGGGGCACAACGAAAAAAGCCGCTGCAAAACAGCGGCCAACCCAAAATAAGGAGAAATGAAGCAGGTGGCTACATCCCTTCCTCGCAAATAGACGAGATATTTTTAAAGCCTCTCTCGTAGCTATCCTGCATCATGCCGTTCATAAATAGTCCCATAATGCGCCCCATCGGATATGATAATCCCTCGACAGTGGTAGACCAGGTAACCTTAACCCCTTTCCCCTGCTTCTCGAAGATCCACTCGCTCGAAGCCTGCCCGTTTTTCATAAAATCGAGAGCAAAAACAATGCGCCTATATGGCTCCGATCGGGTAATAATCATCATTCCATCGCCCTGCTTTTTGCTGGTCCAAAACATCTGCGCGCCCACTCCTGCATCTGGCCCGTGAAACTGATTTTCCATTGTAGAGTCTCCTTCGGCAAATGGCGACCACTGCTCCCAGGCATGCAGGTTATTTACCATTCCAAAAACCACGCTATCTGGAGCATTAATGGTAGCGCTCGCCTTCATCTCAACGCGGCTAGGAGCAAATGCAGCTACTATAAGAACAAGAGCGAAAAGAATAAGAATAGAAAAACCAATCCAATTAAAAACTTTCATAGCATCAATAATTAAGTCAAGGCTGTTGTATCTTTCTTTAACACTTTTACGGCAATATTGGTCGGTATGCCGCCAAGTATTTAGCACAAGTTAATAAATACTTGCGAATAAAGTCAAGTATTTCATGAAACTTTACTGCCAAAGACATCCTCTTTAATGTTGTAAGGCAGCATTAAAAATGGACAAGCTGATTTATTAACTGCTATCTTTGTGAATCTAAAAACAAAATAAAAACCGACGCCCCTCGTGCGGGACGTATAAATGAGGAAGCAATGGCAGAATTCATCTATCAAAAACCTTTCCCGATAAAGGAAGATACCACCGAGTATCGTTTACTTACCAAAGACTACGTATCGACCATCGAGGTTGATGGCCGCAAGATTTTGAAGGTTGCCCCAGAGGCACTTCAGCTAATCGCCCGCGAGGCTATAGCCGACGTTTCGTTCTACCTCCGCGCCTCTCATCTCACCAGCCTTCGTGCCATACTCGACGATCCAGAAGCTACAGACAACGACCGCTTCGTGGCCTACACCATGCTGCTTAATCAAGTGGTTGCCGCCGAAGGCGAGCTGCCAACCTGCCAGGATACCGGTACCGCTATCGTAATCGGAAAGAAGGGCGAGGGCGTTTGGACCAACGTAGAGGATGCAGAGCACCTTTCGAAGGGTATCTTCGAAACCTACCGCGACCGTAACCTGCGCTACTCGCAGGTGGTGCCATTTACCATGACCGAGGAGAAGAATACAGGAACCAACCTTCCTGCTCAAATAGACCTATACGCCGAAAAGGGCAACAAGTACGAGTTCCTGTTCATCACCAAGGGTGGTGGTTCGGGTAACAAGACCTTCCTTTACCAGCAAACCAAGGCGCTGCTCAACGAGGCTTCGCTAACCAAGTTTATCAAGGAGAAGATTAACGACCTAGGCACATCGGCCTGCCCACCCTACCATCTGGCCATCGTTATTGGCGGTACTTCGGCAGAAATGAACCTAGCCACCGTTAAGAAGGCTTCGGCTGGCTACCTCGATCATCTACCAACCTCGGGCAACGAGGGGGGACAGGCATTCCGCGACCTAGAGTGGGAAGCTAAGGTGAAGGAAATTTGCCAAAAGTCGGGTATCGGTGCTCAATTTGGTGGAAAATACTTTGTACACGACGTTCGCGTCATCCGTCTTCCACGCCACGCGGCATCGTGCCCCGTAGGAATGGGCGTTAGCTGTAGCGCGGACCGCAACATCAAGGGAAAGATTACCGAAGAGGGTATCTTCCTAGAGCAGCTGGAGAAAAATCCTCGCCGATTCCTTCCTACCGAGGCTCCTTACCTGGCTCCTGCCGTAGAAATCGACCTTGACCGTCCAATGGAGGAGGTGCTTGCCGAGTTAACCAAGTATCCAATCAAAACCCGCCTCAACCTTAAGGGAACCCTTATCGTTGCCCGCGACATTGCCCACGCGCAAATCAAGGCGATGATTGATGCCGGACAGCCAATGCCCGAGTACTTCAAAAAGCATCCTGTTTACTATGCTGGTCCAGCAAAAACGCCAACAGGAATGGCTTCGGGCAGTTTTGGGCCAACTACCGCAGGCCGTATGGACAGCTACGTAGACCTATTCCAAAGCCTAGGTGGTTCGATGGTTATGGTCGCTAAGGGTAACCGCTCTAAGGAGGTAACCGACGCCTGCAAGAAGCACGGAGGTTTCTACCTTGGCTCAATTGGTGGTCCAGCCGCCATCCTTGCTAAGGATAGCATCAAGAGCGTAGAGGTGGTTGACTTCCCCGAACTGGGCATGGAGGCCGTTCGTAAAATTCGAGTGGAGAATTTCCCTGCCTTCATCATTGTAGATGACAAGGGCAACGATTTCTTTGAGAGCATGAGACACTAGTCGTACACGTTAAATTTTAGATAGCAAAAAGGCGGAGCTCGTAAACTTCGCCTTTTTGTATTGATAGCCCTATCCCCAATATTGTAGCAACAGTAGTAGAAATACACTTGTTTTTCTACTACATTGCAGCAACAGTAGCACAATTACAGATGCTTTTCTGCAACATTGAAACCGCAACAGTAAAATTACGCTCGCACTTCCAACACCTTGCAGCAAAAGGAGCACCTCAACAGATGTGCTTACGAAACATTACATCAAGGGCTCGAATTCGGGCAACCTGGTTCACTTGGTCAAGGTTATTACAATACGCCAGCGGATTACCAATAAAAAAAACCCTTGCAGGAATAAATGCCTACAAGGGTAATACAATTATTTTGAAGCAACTTTAAAACAATAACTCATTCAAAACACTTTGGTCTCCATCCTTTAATCTCTGAAATTTATCTTTCAGATTTTTCATCTTCTCCTCATAAGCAGAGTTTGTCATCAAGTCAAGTTGAAAGGATTTACCCTTATTTACTCCATGCTTTGCATTTTTAGCCAACCGCGACAAAGTGTAGCTTTTGAAATCTGTATTTTGGTGTTTCGACAAGATGCCATTATCAGCATAATGCTTACCATCTATCCATAGACCAAAAGTAGACGTATTACTCCACTCCTTCATTTGTGCATTAGTTGGAACTTTGAGTTCAAATCGCTTCATCCACTCTTTCTCCAAACCTTCAAGTTCTTCCTTCGAAAGATCGGTTAAATTACACCATGTTTTGCCATTATCTTTTGTGACCTTAGCCACAACAGAAGCACCATTTGCCGCATCATTTCGAATTATTTTAATCAGATAAGGCTGAGGTTTGCCTGAAGCAACTCGACCCCTATTTTGAGTTTGAGGATCAACAGCCCCCTCTTTTGCTTGTGCTGATACCACACACATAGAGGTAGTAAGCAATGTCGCTATACTAATACAAATAAATCCTAGCAGCACTTTTTTGTGTAAAGATGTTTTCCTTGTCATCATAATTAATCGTTTTTTTGTAAGTGAAAATCCAATGTTACTTACCAAGCTTGGGGTATTCTTCCGGAATATCGTATCCAGCAGCAAATGCTGGTATTTATGTACGTCTTGATGATGAGTAATCACATGCTCATCGGCAAGGTATTCATGCGTGAGTTTAACCTGCTTTTTATAGAGATAAATAAGCGGATTAAACCACAGGGCAACCTGCAGCAACTCCAGCAGCAGCACGTCTAGCGAGTGCCGCTGACAAACGTGGGTCATCTCGTGGCTGATGATCTCCGAAGCCACATTTCCTTCCTGATAGTCGATCTTATGAACAAAAATGTACCTGTAAAAGCTAAATGGAGAAATCAGATCATCAACAAGGACAATGGTTGCTCGTTCATTTTTCAGATGCAGACTCGTCCTAATTAAGCGCAGCATTGCCTCAACATTAGCCACCAATCGACCCAACATTACCGCAGCACCGAGCAGATAGAGGGCCAAAGCAATCAGCCCAAAATCAACCTTAATACCTCGCGAGTCTTCCGCTACCGCAGAGTTAAGTGGTAACACATCGGTGCTCAACATCATCCTTTCCACAATGCGATTGCTACTAATGGCTGGTAAAGAGGATGGTTGTATTTCGAAATGAATAAGCGGAACTACTAGCGACAAAATAAGTGCCCCCATCAAATAACATCGACTAAAACGGAGCAAACGTTCTCGACTAAGAAATAAATGGTACACCGCTAATAGCAGCGCCATCATAAGCGTCAGTTTAAGCAGGTAGAGCAGCATCACTTCTTATTTTTTAGCTGTTCGTCAACGATCTTTTTTAGTTCCTCCAGCTCCTTCTTCGAAAGGTTTGCCTCAGCGGTAAAAAATGAGGCAAACTGAGAGACGGAGTTTCCGAAGTAGCTTTTAATAAGTCCCTTTATATGTTTGGAGAAGTAGTCCTTTTTTTGAACCAAAGGTCGGTACTCTCGCGAATTTCCATATACCTCAAATCCAACAAAACCTTTATCCGCCATACGCTTTAAAAGAGTTGCAACGGTAGTTGCTGCAGGTTTGGGCTCTGGCAAAATCTCTAGAATATCTTTCATAAAGACTTTTTCCTTCTCCCAGATAATGTTCATCAGCTGCTCTTCTGTCTTAGTCAACTTCATATTCTACATTTGTAGTTTTACTTCTACAATTGTAGAAGCTTTTATTCTAAAAAGCAAATTTTTATCCAATTTTATAAAAAAAGGCCATGGAATAACTCCCATAGCCTCTCTAGCTCAGCACGTACAACTGCTACTCTATTTTTTCGAAGGTTTCCGTTGCAAAGTTGTAGTTAAACACCTCTCCCGTTTCGATGATGTAGTGCCAACCGTACACATTAAGTTCACCGCTTTTAACCTTCTTCTTTACCGTTGGGTAAGTCATCAGATGGCGCAGCTGGTGAACTACGTTAACCTGCTCGGTCAGCCATTCGCGCTTGGCAAGGTTATCCTCTCCGTTCATCATCTTCATCACCTGAGGCTTCACGCACGCCGAAAGTTCGAGCCACTTCCGCATATGCGGAACGGTAACCAGCTCGTCTGGCTCCATAAATAGCGCCTTGCAGCCGCCGCAGTTCGAATGGCCGCATATAACGATGCTCTTCACGTTTAGGATCATCAGCGCAAACTCGATGGCCGAAGTGGTGGCCAGATACTCCCCGCTCTCGCGGTACATGGGCACTATGTTGGCGATGTTCCGAACCACAAAAAGTTCACCAGGTAGCGTACGCGTTATCAGGTTAGGCACAACCCTAGAGTCGGCACAACCAATGAATAGCGTATGCGGATTTTGCTTCTTTCCGAGCTCCTTAAATAGTTCTTCGTGCTCCTCAAAGTCTTTCTGATTAAAATGGATGACACCCTCAAATAGTTCCTTCATTGTTGCTCAATCGTGTTTTCAAAGATGAAGTGCTTGTATTAAACATTCAAGTCTCGCTAAAAACCGAATAAAACACAAAATGTTTAGCTATTTATAAAGATGTCTACCAATTTTTTAAGCCAGTAAGCGCATCTCCGTTCTATCTTTGCGCGCTATGAAATCGGTAGAAAAACGTGCGATAGAAAAGGCTTTTAAAAAGATCAGCGCCAAAGTCATACAGTATATCTACAAGGTAAACCTCCTATGCGATAACGATCATATCATGGTAGGCCTATCAGGAGGAAAAGACTCCTACCTTCTCCTCGAAATTTTGTCCGAATGCAAGCGTAGGCTACCGTACAACATAACCGTAAGCGCAGTTCACATTGCGCTAGATAATGTAGGATACGAAGTCGACACGAATTACATGGCTACACTATGCCAAAAGCTCAACATTCCGCTGCACATCGTTCACCAAGACATCGCTACCGACGAGGAAAAGAAAAAGGGAATGTGCTTCGTTTGCTCATGGACCCGACGCAAGCTAATCTTTAACCTCCTGCACGCACAGCAATGCACAAAGCTGGCATTTGGCCATCACATGGACGATGCCGTACAAACCATGCTCATGAACCAGGTTTGGCACGGGACTCTCAGCTCCATGCCCTGCTCGCTCTCCATGCTCGACAATAAGGTAGAGCTTATCCGCCCGCTTCTATGCCTTACAGAAGATGATGTGCTTGCCTACATATCGCTACGCGACTACCCTGCATCCATAAAAGTTTGTCCCCACGACGACAAAACAAAAAGGCAAGAAATTCGGAATATCATGTCGCAGATAAAGAATTTGAATAGAGCGGCTCTTAAAAACATGTTTCGCTCCATGGAAAATATTTTCCCCGAGTATTTACCGCAATCAGGAAAAGATCTAAAAACAAGGAATAGCGAAAATCTTATAGAAAAAAATAAGGCATCACGGATTTCGTAATGCCTTATCGCTAAATTAAATTTAACACTGCCGTTGATACAAAATCTTCTTATTCTTAAAGTATTATCTATAATATACCAATTAATCGCCTCAAAAAAATCATGCAAACAATCTAAAAACAGGGTGTCGTTTTTGCTGTTGCTGTGTTTTGAGAACAAGACAAAGGTGCGCAAAAAGCCCCCTCTCTTCTAGGTAGAAAATACCTGTTTTTGCAAAAGAGGTAAAAATACGGGGCAAAAAAAGGAGCCCTTCGCCCCTTAATTTAGAATACTACGATACAGTTGATTATTGGGCAAAGAGACATTCGTCAATACTAATAATGCCCTTCTGGATGGCATATACAACTAGTCCAGCCGTATTTTTCGCCCCTGTTTTAAGCAAAAGATTCCCCTTATGACCTTCCACTGTCCTTTTTGTGATGAACAGTTTATCAGCAATTTGCTGGGCCGTTAGCTGCTGGCAAATCAGCTTAAGAATTTCCACCTCCCTGTCCGATAAAGACTCTTCCGTTGTCAGCGCAGGTTCTGGCACATTCGAGGATATTTGGTTTCTCATAACCTCAACCTGCTCGTTCATAAAGTAAAATCCTTTTGCCTGCACCTCAAGAATTGCCTCTACAAGAAGGTTGGGTGCGATTCCCTTAGGAAGAAATGCATTTACACCCAACTTAAGCATGTATCCCATAAATGACTTTTTGTAATGGGATGATATGATTACAATTTTTAAGTTCGGATGATCTTGCTTTAAAGCAGAGGCTGCTTCCATACCGTCCATACCGCCCATTTGAAGATCTAGCAATATCACATCAGGAGTTGGCTTTTTCGTTTGGAGCAACTTTATAATTTCTTCTCCACTAGAAGCAGTATAAAGAACTTTTAACCCATCGTATCTAGAAAAATACTCGGCAAGAAGCGTAGTAATCAGCGCTTCGTCATCAACAATAGCAATTTTAATTGCTTCACCCCCATTATTAGTCATCTAAATAATTTTTAGTAGCACTCCACACCGATGCCTAACACAATAAGTCCGCATACGAGTACCATTAAATTTTCAGCAATATTAAATTATGGGAGAAAGTTAGCTAATTAACTCTTAGCATCAATCTTGAACACCAATAAAAAGCGAGATCCTCTCCCTTTAATAGATTTAAATTTCCAAGAAGCCTTTAAAAGCTGAGCTCGGAGTTCAATATTTTTCAAGCCTAGTCCTTTTGCTTGAATATCGACATCAAAACCAACACCATTATCACCTACGACAAGAGCAATACTTTCCTTAAATAGATGAACCCTCACAAAAAGAGTAGATGCCTTTGCGTGCTTTAGCGCATTATTAATAACCTCCTGAACAATTCGAAACAGCTGCAGCTTCACCTCTGCATTCAAGTCAACTTCTCGACAATAGCTATAGTGGCAATCTAAAGCGTACGCCGACTTTAGAGGTGACATAAAATCATCTATCAGCTCGCATAACGTCGTTTGCTCCAGCAATGGTGGACGTAAATCGTGAGTAATTCTACGCGCTATCGTAATTGAATTCCCCAACAATTCAGCAGGATTAACCTTATCGCTTTTCATTTGCAAAGCATAGGTAAGAACCGTTAACTTAGAAATAAGCTCATCATGAAGATCTGAAGCGATCCTATTTCGCTCCTTTTCCTGCACCCGAACACTATTCCATAGCAACTCCTGCTGATGCTCCATTTTTGCCTTTACAAATTTCCGTTGCTCGGCAACAACCCTCTTTATGTAACTTCTGGTAATAACAATAATGCTCCCAACCAAAAGCACAACAAATAGTAGCGCTATTCCTAAACCAAACGCAAAGACTTGCGGGTCTTGCCATTCCGCCATATTAGATAAATTATTATTATGTAGTAGAGACAAACAATGGTAAGATTAAAAAACCAAAAAAACATTACAATACCTTAATTTGCATTTACCAAAAAATTAATTGCCAAAAAAATAATCAAGTTTAGTGAAAAGAAAATGAGACTTGCAGCATTAAGTACATTAAGTTCAAATGTCGGCTTTATCTTACCTTTAACAACATCTAAATAGTAGATCAAACAGAAAATAACAATACCAGCATCTGCAATAACCTTACCATAAGATTGAAAGCTAGACGCATTAAACATACTTCCAATTCGAGATAAATCAATCAATATTAAGCCTAGCAAGACAAAAATAAAATATAAAAAATATCTATTTTTACTTTTAACTACATGCTTGTAATACAATATTGAAAACAGCAACAACTCCAACAATGCATATATTGGAATTAAGAATAGATTATATTTTAAATTAGAAAAAGATCCAAAATATTTGGACATAACTTCTGTTACAAAGCCAAGAATTAGATATAACAACAATAAACGAAAGCATCCTGTAAGATGCTTTCTACAATAGATCCCAATAGCAATTCCCAATATAAGAATTATGGGAGAAATCAACGTTATCGCAAAAAGAGATTTAAACATTAAAACAGAGTCATCTCATTAGGTCTAAAAGGAGGAACAGGACTAGTAAAATCCTCAACAGGCACACCATCCCTAGATTGAGCAGCAGCAAAAGCAGTTGTCCGCATTCTTCCCTCCATATGTTTTGCTTTAGGAGCCATAGTTACGCCCCAAAGCATCAAATCTGCGGCATCTCCATTAAGACCAAAAACAAACATGCTTTCCTCTACTCCTGCTTCGGCAAAGTGACTAACAAGGTTGCTAAACGGAATTATGAAAGCCTTAAACAAACCTGCCTCGGTGTTAACCTGATTGCTAACCCAAGCATCCATGGTGGTATTCCAACGCATAATACGTTTTAAGGCATCCATTACTGTAATACTGCCGTTTACAGCATTGTCTATAAAGTTTCCATCCAAGATGTCTAGACTTGGAAGATAAGGTTGTGCAAAAATACGATCAGTATTTGCAGCAATATCTTTGCTAGACTCACTATCAACAAAGATGAACTTTAGTTCTTCACCAAAAATCCCGATATATGCATGAAGCTCGCTAGGGGCATTTTGGTTCCAAACCTCGAATTGCTGACGGTTAATAATTACACAAGCACCTTGATTTAAGTAAGAGAGGGCTTGTTCTGCAGAATTCCTTACTGAATCCCACTTTTGAATGGCTTGTTTTACTTCGTTAAGTTCCATGTTTAGTTAATTTTTAAGTTAGATTATCGAACTCACAATAATACTTTTTTAAACTCAAATATTAGCATTTAACATAGAACTTTTTTCAGCACAACCTTCATTTTTCAATAATCATTCGTATACAAACAAACTGTAGGCAAGATCCTTGTTATAAATCTTGCCTACAAGCCGCCATCTAAAGAATATGAAATTAATAACAAAAAGACACAACAACTTCAATTACTCACAGCACAACAATCACATAATCAAAATTATGTAACATTAAAATCAAACTATTAAAAATTAAATCCTGCACCAAAAGTTATATTTAACGCCTGCACCTTTTGCTCTCCATAGTCGTACCGATACTTTATTTTCGCATCAAAATAATCTAAAGAGGCATTAACTGTCCAATGCGTTCCTATAAAACAACGTAAGCTAACCCCTGCATCATAAGAAAAACCACAGCCAGAGACATCCATCGCAAAGCCATCATTTATTTGAAGCTGAGAATACCCTCCCATCATCCGCATATCGATTCTTACTCTTTGAGAAGCGGGAACGCTAAATACAGGCCCCACCAACAAAGCATTGTAAAGATATTTTGGATTATCCCCCCAATTAGAATCTGACATTTTAGAGAAAGTTGCATTGGCCATAACCCCAAAACCGAAGTTGCTATTAAACAAAACTCCACCATTAAGCAGAACATTAAAACCTGTTTTGGCAAAACCTCCTGAATTGGAATTTTTACTTGCAAAATCTCCCACCGCAAAAGATGGACCAACTGATAAATTGGCGAATACGGGAAAACGCTGTGGAAAAGAACGTTGATAGGTAGCCACTAACAGTAGCATAAAACCTACCATTTTAAATAGCCTTCTCATAATAATGCTCCTCCTTCAACACAAAATCTACATCCCAAAAGCATTAATCAAGTGAGAATCGCCTGAATATGTGCCATTGTACATATAAGACAAAAGCGACAAAAACTAGTTCATGTGTAACACATAAATAAAGCTCAACCGCAAGTTTTGAAGTGTTATAAAATCTAACCATCATAATAGCAACCAGAAAGAGTATTTGCTATATTGGCAAATCATTTGAAAACTTAACACTATGCATACAGACACTGACGAAAAACCAAAAGGGTTACCAGAAAATGCCTATCGCGAACTAGGTGAAGGTGAGGCTTACGAGCCTATCCTATCTCCGCAAAAAAGCTACCCTGAAGTTACAACCTACTCTCTTCTCATGGGAGTTGTAATGGCAATCATCTTCTCTGCAGCAGCAGCCTATCTAGGCCTCAAAGTCGGGCAAGTTTTTGAAGCGGCAATTCCAATTGCCATTATTGCTGTCGGCCTTTCGACCGTACTTGGACGAAAAAATTCGCTTGGAGAAAACGTAATCATACAATCCATCGGAGCCTGCTCAGGAGTAATTGTTGCTGGAGCGATCTTTACGCTTCCTGCACTCTATATTCTTCAGGCAAAATATCCTGAACTAACAGTTAATTTTTTGGAGGTATTCCTATCCTCGCTTTTTGGAGGTGTACTCGGGATTCTTTTTTTAATTCCATTCCGTAAATACTTTGTATCAGATCAGCACGGGAAATACCCATTCCCTGAGGCTACAGCTACGACTGAAGTTCTTGTATCGGGTGCAAAAGGAGGAAACCAGGCAAAAGTGCTTGTAGTGGCAGGTTTAGTTGGTGGACTGTACGACTTTATTGTTGCCACCTTCGGAGCATGGAGCGAAGTTGTTACAACCCGTATAATCCCTGCAGGAGCAGAACTTGCCGACAAGGCTAAAATGGTATTTAAAGTAAACGTTGGCTCCGCACTTCTTGGCCTTGGCTACATTATCGGGCTTAAGTATGCGGCAATTATCTGCGCGGGTTCATTTGTTGCTTGGTTCGTGCTTATCCCTATTATATCATACTTTGCCGATGGACAAACACTAGCCGTTGGTGCGAATGTGGTGAAATTGCTAAGCCAAATGTCAGCCGAAGAAATCTTCCGTTCTTAGGTACGTAATATTGGAATTGGAGGTATTGCCATGGCTGGAATCATCGGAATTATTCGCTCTTCTGGCATCATCAAAAATGCTATTGGATTGGCTGGGAAAGAACTTGGAGGAAAGCACACGTCTAATAAAAATCAACCTCGCACGCAACTCGATCTTCCCATGAAGTTCATTGCAATAGGAACCATCGTTGCCGCCATTCTCATTTTCGTATTTTTCCAGCTGGGAGTTGTTCAAAACCTAACATTTGCTCTTGTTGGTTTAGTAATTGTAATGATTATAGCCTTCCTTTTTACCACCGTTGCCGCTAACGCTATCGCCATTGTAGGCACCAACCCCGTATCGGGGATGACCCTTATGACTCTAATTATCTCTTCAGGAATTTTGGTTGCTGTTGGACTTAAAGGAACATCAGGGATGGTTGCAGCCCTCGTTATTGGCGGCGTTGTTTGTACAGCACTCTCAATGGCTGGCGGATTTATTACCGACCTTAAGATTGGATACTGGATTGGAACAACCCCTCGCAAGCAGGAGACTTACAAATTTTTAGGAACGCTAGTGTCCGCCGCTACCGTAGGTGGTGTAATTATGGTTCTAAACAAAACTTACGGATTTTCAGGAGAAGGTGCGCTTGTAGCGCCACAGGCCAACGCGATGGCCGCCGTAATTGAGCCAATGATGTCTGGACAACCAGCGCCTTGGATGCTTTACGGAGCAGGAGCAGTTCTATCGCTTATCCTTACTATGATTGGGGTTCCAGCTCTAGCATTTGCTCTTGGAATGTTTATTCCTCTTGAACTAAATACCCCATTACTAATTGGTGGACTTGTAGCCCATTTCGTTGCAACGCGCGCTAAAAACCCAGCCATCAACAAGGCAAGAAAGGAAAGAGGAACGTTAATTGCCTCCGGATTTATTGCAGGTGGCGCACTGATGGGTGTTGTAAGTGCCATCATTCGTTTTGCGGGAACAAATCTAACCCTAAAAGGATGGGCCGAGAGCCACGGTGCAGAAATTCTCGCAGTTGTAATGTATGCCGCCATTATCGGATACTTTATCTGGGACTCTCTCCGAGCTAAACCTGAGGAGGAATAATTTGTTAGTGCGAACAGAAGTAAAAACAGACAAATAAAACATAGAAATGTCAGAGAATATTTTAGACAAATTTTTGCGTTACGTAAAGATCGATACAGAATCCGACCCTAACTCAAAATCATATCCAAGCACCGAAAAGCAAAGAGTACTTGGTCGCCTGCTCGAAGAAGAACTTAAAGCGATTGGCCTAGCAAACGTAGATGTTGATGAACATGGCTACGTAACGGCAACCTTACCTTCGAATGTAGACAAAAAGGTGCCAACCATTGCCTTTATGGCGCACATGGATACTAGCCCAGATATGTCTGGAGCCAACGTTAAGCCTCAGCTTTGGCCAAACTACGACGGAAACGACATACTTCTAAATAAGGAAACAGGCCTTACCCTAAAGGTGGCCGACTTCCCAGAAATTGCTGATTACGTAGGTCAAACCATTATTACTACCGACGGAACCACCCTTTTGGGTGCAGATGATAAAGCGGGGATTGCAGCCATTATGTCGGCCATGGAATACATGGTACAGCACCCTGAAATTAAGCATGGAGACATTCGAGTTGCCTTTTCGCACGACGAGGAGATTGGCTGCGGTGTAGACTACTTCAACGTAGAGAAACTAAACGCCGATTTTGGCTACACCATTGATGGAGGTGCAATTGGCGAACTCGAGTTCGAAAATTTCAACGCGGCAGGTGCTGTGGTAAAGATTCAGGGTCGCAACATACATCCAGGCTATGCTAAAGACAAAATGCTAAATGCCATCCTTATTGGACAAGAATTTAACGCCATGCTACCCGTAAATCAGCGCCCAGAATATACCACTGGCTACGATGGTTTCTACCACCTAATGAAATTTGACGGAACAGTAGAGCATGCCACCTTCCAGTACATCATCCGCGACCACGATCGCGCCAAGTTTGAGGCAAAAAAAATAGAGATTCAGCGCGTAGCCGAATTCCTAAATCAACGTTATGGAGCAGGCTGCGTTACCGTGGAGATTAAAGATCAATACTTTAACATGCGCGAAATGGTTGAACCTCATTACCACATCATCGAAAATGCGGTGAAAGCAATGGAGATGGCCGACGTTAAACCACACATCATGCCAATCCGCGGTGGTACCGATGGCGCTAGACTTTCGTTCATGGGACTACCATGCCCTAATATATTTGCCGGTGGCCATAACTTCCACGGAAAATTTGAGTACATTCCTTTAGAGTCCATGGTAAAAGCAAAAGAAGTTATTGTTAATATTGCATCGCTTTACGCTGAGTAAGCAAAATGGAATGCTAGACCATACACGGAGGAGTAAGGGCAACCTTACTCCTCTTTTTTATTAAGGAGTCCCACATTTGTAGATATGTTTAGCGCCAAGAAAAATCTTGGCGCTAAACATATCCGCAAAAGGAATTACTTTTTCTGTACCTTGATTTCAAACAATTTTGGCCATTTTTTCCCAGTTACAAATAGCTGCCCCGTATGAGAATTGTAAGCAATTCCATTTAGAACATCAGTATCAGGACCGTAATCGGCCTTAGGAAGTAGCCCTTTAAAATCAATATAACCAAGAACTTGTCCTGTTTTGGGATCAATTCGAGCAATATTATCTGTCATATAAATATTTGCCCATATTTCTCCATTAATATACTCAAGCTCATTCAAATAAGCCACAGAACTTTTATCATCGTATACCTCAATACGCGAAATTTCAATCAGCTTTTCAGGATCAAAAACTCTGATGACATTCGTCCCATCGCTGAGAAATAAAACGGTTCCATCGGTAGTAAGCCCCCAACCTTCACAAGGGTACATAAACTCACGAAGCTTTTCAAACGACCGCTTGTCGTACACAAAGCCGCGCTGTTCTTGCCATGATAGCTGAAAAATCTTATCTCCTAAAATCGCAATTCCTTCCCCAAATATATCACTAGGAAGCTGAAGACTTTTCTTAACAGCGCCCGATTTGAGATCAACAATCCTCAACTCCGATTCTCCTTTTTGTCCCGTTCCTTCGTACAAAATATTATTATCGAAAGTTAATCCTTGCGTATAGGCACGAGTATCGTGTGGATATGTTTTAAGGACGTTATAAGTATATTGTGTTGGCTTATTTGCAGATTTAATGCTGATTGAGCTATACTTCTCAGCGGCAACGGCACCTCCTTTATAGGCTTCTATCTTAATTTCCTGACGCCCCATTTTCAATCCCGTTGTTTGTATAACCACCGCTGGTTCCGTTCCTCTCGAGACTACCTTTCCATTAAAAGAGATCACGGTAGAGTCTACATCCTTCACGCCCTCGGGAAGTGAATATTTTACAGGCACAGAAGTTCCTTCTGCGATCAGCTCTCCATCCTTCGGAGATGACATTTCAATTAAAGGCAGCGCCTTTATTTCCTCTGCGCTGCTTGCTACCTTATTTGAGTTTCCATCACATGACTGAAAAATTACAGAAACGACAGAAACAGCAAGTAGCTTACCTAAATTCACTATCATTCGTCTAAAATATTTTAAAACGTTTTTTCTTAAAAGATCTCCCATCATCAGGGAAAAGATACTGAAAAGTTTCGCCCCACCCCATGAAGGCTGGCAACCCTCTATCATCCAAATAGTACTGGGCATCTATTTTTCTTGACGACGGACTCTCAAGTGATTCTTCGGGATAGTTTTTATTTACGGCATAAAACTCTACCCCCATCGCAGAACAATACTTCACGGCATCCTCCAATAGGGTTCCTTCGCGACACGTCCACAAAATGAGCATACAACCCTTCTGTTGCAATGCCTTTAGCGTTTCAAATGCAAAAGGTAGCGGCTTTCCTATTTTAGGGTAGCAATTCTCTACAATAGTTCCATCAAAATCTACTGCAATTCTGTACATCTGAGACTTATTTTGGGTCGTTATTGTTCGCGATAAAAGTAACGAGTTTATTAATTTTCACCAAAGATGGTGGCACTTCTTCCGTTTTGATGCAGATAGTTTATTTTCATCTCAGATTTCAATAACCTAAAGAATTACTCTCCGAACAAAATGATCTAACAGCCTACAGATTACCTAAAGATAAATACAGCGTTAAATTATCTAATAATAAGGTTATACGATTTTGGTTAATACTGCAAAATACGGGTTCGTACAGATTTTAGGTTACATTTGCAACAAAGAAAAACATTATAATAATGACCCAATCAGGTTTTATTAAGAATATTCCTAATAGCATAACCTCCCTAAATTTAGTCTCGGGGATAATTGCAATAGCCTTAGCGTTTCATGGTCAACTAACAGGTGCTGGAATCTTCATACTACTTGCTGCTGTTTTCGATTTTTTTGACGGAATGGTCGCTCGCCTTTTAAATGTTCACTCAGAAATTGGCAAGGAGCTTGATTCTCTTGCTGATGTGGTTAGTTTTGGGGTAGCACCGGCTGTTATCATGCTTCAAATGATGGCTCAATCGTTAATGCCCGAAGATTTATTTATCGGTTTCTTTGAATCTTTTTCGAACAACGGAATAGATCCGCTCGCAAAACTTCTTTTATACCTAAATGCTGGAGGCATGAACTTCTGGGTTTACTTCTTTTTAGCTATACCTTTCTTTATAGCCGTTTTTTCGGCCTTTCGACTAGCAAAATTCAACCTAGATACACGCCAAACAACCTCCTTCATTGGGCTTCCAACTCCAGCAAACGCAATCTTCATTTTGTCATTGGGAATAATTGTTGAGCACACCCACTCCACATCACTCCTAAACTTCATTCTTCACCCAATGACACTGTTCTCCATCACCGCACTATTTTCATTTTTGCTTGTTTGTGAGCTCCCGATGTTTGCCCTAAAGTTTAAAAATTTCAGCTTTAAAAATAACGCTCTGAAATACGGATTTATCACCGTTTCGGTAACATTACTAGCCGCATTACAGCTATACGCTTTGCCCCTTATCATACTACTTTACATTGCCACCTCCTTTGTAATATGGGTTACCACTGAGCTTAAAAGCGATAACAAGATGCTTTACTAGCATTCGTCATACTGTTATAGCAGAAGGGCCGTAAATAATTTACGGCCCTTCTGCTATACTATCCCAAACGCTGCTGCAGTCGCTCTACAACTAGCGCAACTGCGGGACAGAAGAACGTATTTTTATAGGTTATACTCAGTATCTGCTGCATATTCACGCGGTCTGTATGCGGATACTCGCGGCAGGCTCTAGGCCTAACCTCATATACACTACAACACTTATCGTCCATTAAAAAGGGACAAGGTGTCACCTTAAACACATAGTCGCTGTCCGAATCCATATATAAATATTGGTCTAGCATCTGAGAAGGTTTTATGCGCAAATGCTTTGCCACCCGAGATATATCATTATCTGTAACTATAGGGCTGATCGTAGAACAGCATCCTGCACAATCGAGGCAATCAACTTCTTGAAAAACCTCATCGTGTAACTCATGAAATAGCGAGTCTAAATTTTTCACCTTTCGTTGCTTCAGCCGCTCAAAAAACGCCTTGATTTTTTTCTGGTTATCCTTAGCTCTACGAAGTATATCAGCAAGTTCTGTTGTCATACAACCGTTTAAATTTCTGCAAAGAAAAGAAATCTTTTTTCGAGGTTCAACAGAGAGCACCTCAGCCATGTCTGCTTAGGATTACTTTTATGTTCTCCTCATTTTTCACCCAAAAAAAAGGGATCAGCCTGATGTTCAGAATACAGGCTCCGAAAAACAATATAGTAATTAACCGTACTGAGTTAAAATGAACTAAAAGAAAGGAATAAGTTTTTTATCCCATCTATGTTTAGTAATATTGAGCTAATTTTCAATGTTGTAAAACAGAAAAATTGTTGCAAGACATACTTTCTGCAAGTTGAAATGGTTCAATAGTTACTGATTAAAAAATGGTGGGTTAGATAACATGAGGCATCACGAAATTGACGCAAACTTTTACATCGAGAATGTCTACAGCGTATTTGCACATCTCACACCTGAAGACAGAGAACAGATAAAAGAACACTGCACATGGCATAGATACCGTAAAGGAGACATCATCTTCAAAGAGGGTGATAAACCTGCAGGGTTGGTAATACTTGTAAGCGGAAAGATTAAGCTATTCAAGGAGGGAGTTGGAGGACGCGAACAGATAGTAAGAATGTCCAGACCAAGCAGCATGATAGGCTATCGCGCGCTTTTTGCTGAAGAAAATTACATTTCCTCGGTACAGGCCATTGAGGAGAGCATTATTTGCGTGGTAGACAAAGCAACTCTTTATCGAATTATGCGCAGCAATATCGATATGACATTTGCAATACTAAAAGCGGTTGCTTCCGAATTAGGATTCTCTACAAACAGAACCGTAACGCTTACCCAAAAGCACATTCGAGGACGGCTTGCCGAGTCCCTTGTTTTTCTAAAGGAAACTTATGGTTATGAAGATGATGGAGCGACTCTAAAGGTTTACCTATCACGTGAAGATCTGGCAAATCTATCCAACATGACCACCTCAAATGCGATTCGAACGCTTTCCAGCTTTGCCTCAGAGGATATAATCCATTTAGATGGACGACGCATTAAAATTCTCGATTTTAACAAACTTGAACGAATTAGTGAGCTAGGTTAATATATCCAACAGGCCCATCATTGCGATGGGCTTGTTCTTTTTCTATACTATCTTTGTGGCTCAAACCATTTCGATATTATGCTTGCGGTAATTATTCTCTTTATTATTGGTTTTGGTGTAGGATTACTCATTCGCCGATGGCTTAAAACCACGAAGCCAATAGAATATATGGTAACCATTGCAATCTGGCTACTACTATTTATCCTTGGCGCAAGCGTTGGAACAAACCGGGTCGTAATGGAAAACCTGCCCACGCTTGGTATATGGGCTCTTGTAATTGCAGCAGGAGCAATTGGTGGCAGCATTGCGACTGTATCCCTCATTCAACACTATTTTTTCAGCCAAAATAAAAGTAAGAAATGAAAGGCAGCCTAATTGTACTAGCCATATTCCTACTAGGAATGGTACTTGCATACCTTGGTGTGCTCCCTCAACAAATGGAAGAATACGACCTAAGTACCGCATCTCTTTATTTTCTAATGTTCATGGTAGGAGTAAGCATTGGGGTAGATGAGCATGCCATCAGCATACTAAAATCGGTAAACTACAAAATAGTTCTAGTCCCAATAGGTATTGTGGTAGGAACTATACTAGGCTCATTGCTGGTCTCCATAATAGTAAAAGGAATAGACACCAAAAATGTACTTGCGATCGGCTCTGGTTTCGGGTACTATAGCCTATCAAGCATTTTTATTGGCCGAGCAAGCGGCAATGAAATGGGGGTTGTTGCTCTTCTTGCCAACATGATTCGTGAAATTTCTACGCTCATGCTAGCACCGCTTTATGTACGTTTATTTGGCAAGTTAGCACCAGTTGCAGCAGCAGGCGCTACATCAATGGATACATGCCTTCCGATGATAATGAAATACTCGGGAAAGGATGTTGCAATAATAGCCTTATTCAGCGGTATTGCCCTAACTGTGCTCGTACCATTTTTAGTTGTCTTTATACTTTCAATTTAACAGCAGCACCTAAGCTTCCTGCAATCTTAACCATTATTAAAACACCAACAGCGAGGTTAATAATCACCAATAGCAAAACTACAGCCAATGCGATCTTTTCTTTCTTGGTCATTCTAAAATAATTTTAAACAAAAATAGCTATTGATTAGGTTCAAAGTGACATAGGCGATAATTTATATTTCAGATATCAACCTTTACCTCAAGCCTCTTGTTTACACTAAAGGATCTCAAAAAAAGAAAAGAGGCAGGTGAAAACAAACGATGCAAATATTAAGGATACGAATGTAGCAACAAAGGAGAGTTTCCAAATCAAGTTGCATGGATGTGTTCAAGGTGTTGGACTTAGAAGGCTTGCTTGCACAATTGCCAGCAAAATGGGAGTAGCAGGAACTGCAAAATACGATGGAGATGGATTAAAACTTACAATTTCTGCGGATAAAGACACTGTAAATATCTTTCTAAAAAAAATTTTAGGGGAGTCATCCACACAAGCCATAATAGAACGATTTGAAGTAAGTCCTACAAAAGGAGCATCATACAAGAACTTCATCATAGAAGAATCCGAATCGTGTGAAACCCCAACTGCAAGACCAACCCCAGATTTAGGTCTCTGCACAAGCTGCCGGAACGAACTCTTTGATCCAGCAAGCCCCTGGTACAGATTTCCCTTTATTTCGTGCAATAACTGCGGTTGGAGGTTTTCTATTACAGAGCATCTTCCGTCTATTAGAGACAACCTCACAATACGAAATTTTCGGATTGCTCCCAAGGATGATGCATTTAGCGCTGAGAGCCGGAGATATTTGGCAGAAACAGTTATTTCGCAAAACGACCATCCAGAAATTTCGATGTTTGACAGTAATAATACAATTATTGCAAACGGAGAAGACGAAGTCATTACGGCTGCCGTTTTACTGCTAAAACAAGGAAAGATAATAGCTTTAAAGGAAACATCCTGCTTCTATCTAATTGCAGATGCAAATGCCGATAATGCAGTAAAAACCATACGAAAACGTAAAAACAGCGGAAAACCTTTCAATTTTATATATCCAAACTTAACCTTAATCGAAAAAGATTTCTCAATCGAGGAGCACCATCGTACTGAACTACTAGAAAATTCAGGATTCGTTCTACTACATAAACAGGCATTAGCCGAACTTTCAGAGTCGGCCACATTAGGTCTATCCAAGATTGGGGTAATGCTCCCCAGTAGCCCCATAATGGCCCTAATTGCCCACGATTTTGAAAAACCAATTGCTATCACCAGCGCAAACCATAGTGGTGAAGCCGCGTTCTTTGAAAATGAACGCTACCTCGAAGCAAACTCCTCGTTAGGAGACTACACTGTTCTGTACAATGCAGACATGACAACAACTCAAGAAGAAAGCATTATCCAATTTACAAATATTAAGAAACGAAAAATAATAGTACGGCGCTCTAGAGGGATGGCACCTAACCACTACGGCTATACACCAAAGTCTGAAAGGACACTACTAGCTACAGGAGCGTCAACTCGCGGTGGCTTTGCCTTGATACACAACAGAAACACCTTTGTTTGCCAAAATCTGGGAGACAGTTCAAATCTGCAAGTTCAACACTCCTATAAAGAAACACTCGAATACTACAAAACACTACTTAAAGCTAATCCCAAAGTCGTTTTATCAGACTTTCATCCCAACTATTTTAGCCATCAAATTGCGGAAAAAATTGCCGAAGAATTGAGAATTCCATCAGACACAATCCAGCACCACAAGGCTCATTTCGCCGCTGTTCTTGCCGAAAATGGATTATTTAACACCACCTCTCCAGTACTAGGAGTTATTTGGGATGGAGCAGGCCTCGGCGATGACTCCCACTTTTGGGGTGGAGAGTTTTTTTTGTACAATTCAGGATCAATGAGCCGAATAGCACATCTTAGCTACTACCCCTACTTAATTGGAGAAAAAACGGCTTTTGAACCCCGCATAAGCGCTATCTCCTTATGCTCGCATATAGAACCCAAAGAAAATCTCGAATCCAGATTTAGCGAGCGAGAATGGCTTTACTACAACAAACTTCTAGGAGCCCGAGTGTCTACTCAATGCTCATCTATAGCACGTCTAATAGATGGAGTTGCCTCGATACTTAACCTATGCAACCGGCAATCTTTCGAAGACAATGCGGCTATTCTATTGGAAGATGAGGCTTCTAAATTTGTATCAAAAAATGGCCACTCTAAAGTCCAACTCTACGTTCATGAAGATACCGAGCTGGACGAAGCATTAGATCCTACACTAATATTAGAACAGATTTTTGAAGACCTTAAAAAAAATATTGAGACTGATTTTATTGCCTATAAATTCTTTTACACGCTAGCTTATGTAGCCATTCTTGCAGCAAAGAAACAAAATACAACACAAATAGCCTTTAGTGGATCTGTCTTTCAGCATGTGCTGCTTGTTGACATTCTTGACCTTTTTTATGGAGACAAGTATCAACTTTACTTCCATAAGCAGCTTTCTCCAAATGATGAATGCGTCTCTTTTGGCCAGCTCGTTTATTACGATCAAGCCATAGACAGTCTTTTTTCTGACATTACACTTGGTTAGAAATAAAAAAGGCCTGCAAAATACATGCAGGCCTTTTCTCTATCTCTTGGCTTTCGATGCCACATATTTCTTCGTGTGCATCTCTTTTATTGCTCTCTTTAGAACATTGTCTATAGGCTCTATAAAAGGGTAAAAACCTTCATCATTCAAAGGGGTATTACGCCCAATAAACGCTTTGATCTGAGCATCGATCAGTTTATACGATTGACCTAACTCCCTACCCTTTGGATAAACACCATTATTAACGGCAAATTGAACAAACTGTCCCATTAGATTGTGACCCGTCAAGTATGCTTTTAGATTTCTTAATGATGTTATTTTTTGAAGATCATGCCTGTGTTTATCTGAAAAATCGGCGGTAAACTTAAAAATCAGGCTCTGCTCGTACACCTTTTTATAGAAATTTCCAACACCAACAGTATCTAAAGGAACAAAGATATCTGGCATAATACCACCACCTCCATATACTATTTTTCCACTAGGAGTCTTATACTTTAACTTTTCGTTTTGCTTAATGCTATCTTGGTTTGCCATCTCTCCATGTGCGTAACGCTTGTTGAGATCCATGTAGTAGTCAACTCCATCACCAAGCTTGTATGGTTTCTGAATTGAACGACCTGTTGGCGTATAGTATCGAGCAACGGTAAGCCTAATGGCAGAGCCATCGGTTAAGCTAGCCTGCTCTTGCACCAATCCTTTTCCAAATGAGCGACGACCAATAATCATCCCTCTATCATTATCCTGAATTGCTCCTGCAACAATTTCGCTGGCAGAAGCACTTTCCTCATCTATAAGAATTACCAACTCATCCTTTTTCGCAGCCCCATTAGACTCTGCATACAAATTCTGGCGAGGTCGCGCTTTCCCCTGAGTGTAAACAATCAAACTCCCTTCCGGCAAAAACTCATTAACAATTTTGACGGCCTGATCTAAATAACCTCCAGTATTCCCCCTAAGATCCATAATAACTTTGGTCATGCCTTGATTATGCAACTTATCAAGAGCCTGCACAAATTCTTCATAGGTATCTTTCGCAAATTTAGAAATCTTGATATACCCCACTCGAGGTTCTACCATATAGGCTACATCGACACTTTTAACAGGAATCTTCCCTCTTGTTATGGAAAAATTTATGAGTTGAGCCACGCCTAAGCGCCTAACACTCACTTTTACCTTAGAACCAGTTACTCCTCTCAGCCTTTTCATTATTTGGTCTTGAGGAAATTTTATTCCAGCAACAAGGGTATCGTTTATTTTCACAATCCTATCTCCAGACATGATTCCTACTTTTTGGGAAGGACCACCTGGTATCGTATTTAAAACTACAATTGTATCCTTGGGCATATTGAACTCTACACCAATACCAGTAAATTCCCCGTCCAAAGATTCATTTACCCCATCCAACTCTTTTGCTGGTATGTAAACGGAGTGAGGATCCAAATTTGACATCATCAAAGGAATGGTTTTCTCTACCAAAGAATCCTTTGCTATGGTATCGACATACTCTTCCTCTATGTAGTTCATAATGGCATTTAGTTTATCTGATTTTGAACTAAAAAGCCGACTACGCTTAATGTCATTCTCTCGCAGCTGAAGGCCTATAAGAATTCCTACAATAAGCGAGGATGCTATTAAAATGGGAAGAAGAATATCGCGTTTCTTATTGTCGTATGACATTTGTTGGAAATTTAAATGGTAATACGGTCTACTTGAATTCCTGCTTTCAGGAGTAGATCGATTCCATCTGTATTATGATATAGGTCTATATAAACAACTCGTATGATACCTGCTTGAATAATCAACTTAGAGCACTCTACGCAGGGAGATGCCGTAATGTAAAGCGTAGCACCTTGACTTGAGTTATTACTTTTGGCGACTTTGCTAATGGCATTTGCTTCGGCATGCAAAACAAAAGGAAAAGTTTTACCCTCCTCGTCCTCGCACACATTGGCAAAGCCCGCAGGCGTTCCATTATATCCATCGGAAATTATCATCCGATCCTTTACGATAAGCGCACCAACCTTACGTCTTACACAGTAAGAATTTTTCGCCCATATTCGAGCCATTTCAAGGTAGCGCTGGTCGAATTGAAGCTGTTTTTCGGTGCTGTTAGTCAATTCTTGGCATGAGTCCATACCACAATTTTTTGGGGTGCAAAAAACGCAAACCCGTGGTTAAAATTCTGCAACAAGGCTAATTTATTCCTTACAACGATTAATTAGCAAATATAGAACTTTTCCCCTATTCCTGTTAGCAACTATTTTACTTAACAAAATTTAAACGCGAAAGATTCTTCCTCATCCAAGAAAAATGGCTGCAGAAAATATTCTGCAGCCATTACCAATTCTATCATAACCGATCACCATATTTTCACCCTTTGGTTTTCGGGAATATACATCTTATTGCCGGGTTTCACATTAAAGGCAGCATAAAAAGCATCAACATTTGAGAATGGTCCATTAACACGCACTTTTGCAGGCGAGTGGACATCCGTCATAATTTGGTTTGCAAGCGCCTCATCTCGATGATGCCCCAACCAGCCTAACGCATAACCCAGGAAGTAGCGCTGAGCTGGTGTCAATCCATTAATCTTTTTACCCTCCTTGTACTGCTTGGTTTTAGTAAATGCGTCCCAAGCAATTACAATTCCGCCTAAATCCGCAATATTTTCGCCTTGAGTAGCCTCTCCATTTACATGCAAGCTATCAAGAACTACATACCCATTGAATTGCTTCACAATTTTCTGTGTTCTCTCTTTAAATTTGGCCTCATCGGTAGGCGTCCACCACTTGACAAGGTTTCCTTTTTCATCATATTGGCTACCTTGATCGTCAAAACCATGGGTAATTTCATGACCAATGGTTGATGCTGCAGCATAACCATAAACTATAGCATCATCAATATCATCATCACTCCACCCTGGTATTGTAAAGATTGCTGCAGGTAAACAAATCTCATTATTGGAAGGATTGTAGTATGCATTGTAGGTTTGAGGTGTCATCCCCCATTCGCTTCTATCCACCGGTTTACCCAGCTTACTAATGTTATCTGCATACCAAAACTCACCTGCTCTTTTCATGTTTAGCACATAAGGACCTCTGTCAATCGTCAACTTGGAAAAATCCTTCCATTTATTAGGATAACCCACCTTTTTTGAGACCTTGGCCAGCTTATGAATTGCTTTTGCCTTAGTCGAATCGTTCATCCAGTCTAACTTCTTTATCCGCTCGCCAAAGGCTGCCTTCACATTTTCAACCATATCCTCATAGCGCTTTTTTGTGTGCGCTGGAAAAAATTCCTTCACAAAAAGTTGACCTAAAACCTCTCCCATTGCACCTTCTTCTGCCCCTAGCACTCTTTTCCATCGGGGACGCTGTTCTTTTGCTCCAGAAATTACGGTTCCGTAAAATCTAAACGTCTCCTTATTAATTTCGTTATGAAGGTAAGACGAATACTCTCCAACTAAGCTTAACGTTAAGTACGATTTCCAAGTATCAATAGAAGATGATTTTAGGCTAGCAGCTACCTGCTTAAAGAATTCGGGCTGCCCTACAATCACAGACTCAACCTTCTGGATTTTCATCATTGGAAACATTTTTGCCCAATCTATCCCTGGTGTTAACCGATTAAGATCAGCGACTGCCATCTTATTATAGTTTTTATAGGGATCACGTAGCGCCTCTAACTTACGCGAAGCCTTAGCCAAATTTTCCTCCAAGCTGTATATTTTACCAGCCTCAGAGGTTGGAAGTCCAACCAACCTCAACATATTAACGAGGTAACCAGATTGGTACTCCTTCCTAATCTTACTTGTTCGAGCATCTGTATTAAAAAAATAGTCGCGATCTGGAAGCCCAATTCCTCCTTGCTCCAAATAGAGAGCCATTACTGCTGAATTTTTTTGATCCTGACCGACATACATAGAAAACAAAGGCTGTATCCCAAGTGTATGCTGGTAGGCTACCTCTGCAAGCACACCTTCCACATTGCTTATTTTGGCAATTCGATCAAAATCTGACTTTAACGGACTAAACTTATCCCGCTCAATAGCAACGGTATCCATTCCGCTATACCAAAAATCTCCAATTTTTTGAGCGTTACTTCCAACCTTTCCGCCATCTTTTAGGGCATCCTCGTTGATCTTCTTTAAGCGGTCATAAATTTCATCGTTAATAACATTCCCAATCCCCCAGCTGCTGTAGGCCGCCGGAATAGGATTATTCTTTATCCATAAACCATTAGCGTATGAAAAAAAGTCATCAGCAGGATTTACCGTTGTATCCATCGTTGAAAGAAGCAAGTCTTTCGATTCTGATTTTGACTTCGAGCATCCCGCTGCAATTAAACCAAGAATGGCCAATCCTAGCAGCGATTGCCCAATAAACCTGTTGTTCATAGCAGTATATTTTAAATGTTGTGGTAAATATATACGAATAGCAGCAACAAGACACCATCGCGAGAAAATTTAGATAAGAAATTCACCGAAAAACACCTACCAACCACCAGCCAACCTCACAATCATCTACGGATTACGGAGTGGTGATTGAACGAATATCCCAAAGAAATGAACGTACAGTTTGCTTTACGCGAAGGAACCATCTGAACGCCAAAACTGGCGTTGAATCCTTTATAAACATATGTTTTTGCCCCAATATTTGCGCACATGGTACTATAAAAACCTTCCGTCCTACTAAATATGTAGCCCACGTCCGCGAATCCAGAAATATACCCCATTGAAATCTCCAGCTTCCCAAGAAATCCAGGAGAGAATCTTTTCGATATCTTAGATGGCTCATACTCATAGCTAACCTGAGCACTTTCCTTATCGATTAGCTGCTCTACAACAATACCTGTACTTTCATCATAAATCAAAGAAAGTCCGACCCCTGCTCTAACATAAGGCAAACCAACAAACATCAAAAAAGCATTTACATTTGTAGTCTTAAACGAATGGTCGATAATTCCCGTTGACTTAGTATTTTCTGGCTGCCCCCGTATTTGACGAGATCCGTACATTACATTTAGGTCGTACTCAAAATGTGGTACCATCCTATAGTTCTGTTTTGTCCCTTTGGAGAAGCTAGTCTTATCTTCACTGAAATTGTAAAGGAGATCACCATACCCTCCCAACGTATTTAAGCCTGTATTCGGAAGCCGATATCCACCATTGGAGTTGTGAGTAAACGTTACTCCAAACCGCGCTTGTATCCTTTTTCCCAAAGCATATTTCAGATAAAGATCTGCAGCAGCATGATAGTTATTTCGTCCTCCAAGTAGCCTATTCGCTGGATTATCATTCTTGTCATATGATTTCCATCGAAAGGCACCCCCGAGTTTTATCTCAAAACCTAGCGACAATGCTTTGCTTGGCTCAAGGATAGTCAGCCCATAAGATAAGTAAATGGAGTAGGGATTCCCTAAAAAATCGGATTGATGAAAGTAGGGCTTATTGAAGCCTATACCAAAATAGGGATTGCCAAAAAGAGAGTCGACAAGAGCCGCCCGATTAGGCCTGAAGTACAGATTGACAGAAAATGATTCTGCATTTGGAAAGTGCAAATTCATATTGCGCGCATATTCAGGCCTAAAGACATAGCTGTAGCTACCTCCAGCAGAAATTGCAAGTGGCACAACCTGCCTAACGGATATGCTATCGGAAGGTTGAGCAGACAAGTAGCTCTGAGTGGTCGTACAAATCAAGAGCGCTAAAAATGCAGCTATTCTAACTCTCATTATTAGAAATCATAAATAATAAACAACAAATTATCCGCTAAGGGCATTTTGTGTTCAATATTTCTAGAAGAAGGTATGACCTTAAATCATCAAAAACACTCCATTTTAACAAATTCGCAAAAGAATATTGGGCAACATTTCACGCAAGTGTTTGTTTACCTGTCTCTTTTTTTGAAACATGTTCCGTACTAAATTTAGTACATTTGTACGTTAAACCAAACAAATGAGCAGCGAACCAACATTTTTATGGGGAGATAACCGTCGATTCAACTCGTACTCCCGATATTTTAAAGGGCTCTTTGGAGAGCGAGTTCAAAAGTTAACCATCGATGCTGGCTTTACCTGCCCCAATAGGGATGGTAAGGTTGCACACGGAGGATGCACCTTTTGCCTAAACGACGCCTTCAACCCCTCATACTGTACTCCCGAAAAAAGCATCAGGCAACAGCTCGAAGAGGGCATTGAGTTTCATGTTAAACGTTACCAAAAAGCAACCAAATACCTCGCCTATTTTCAGGCCTACTCCAACACCTACGCTCCTTTAGAGCGACTAAAGGAGATATACAGCCAAGCATTTGAGGTTCCTGAGGTAATCGGAGTGGTCATTGGGACTCGCCCTGACTGTGTAGATGAAGAAAAGCTAGACTATTTTGCAGAACTCTCGAAAGATAAGTATGTAACTATAGAGTACGGTATCGAAAGTTGCTATAACAAAACTCTCGAAAAAGTTAATCGTGGCCATACCTACGAACAAGCCATTTGGGCAATCGAAGAAACAGCCAAAAGACATATAAAAGTTGGCGCCCATATGATTTTTGGGTTTCCAGGCGAAACTCGCCAAGAAATGCTCGCGCAAGCGGAGATCCTATCCAAACTTCCCTTAGATACAATTAAATTTCACCAACTACAGATATTTAAGGCAACGCAAATGGCTAAAGAGTACGCACTTTTCCCTGAGCGATTCAGCTTCTTTGAGTTGGAAGAATATATTGATTTTTTTGTTCATTTTTTGGAACGACTAAACCCAAAATTTGTTGTGGAGCGCTTTGCAGGAGAGGTACCTCCTCGCTTTCAGGCTGGTCCTGGCTGGGGAATGGTTCGCAATGAGCAGCTCGTTTCCATGCTCGACAAGCGTCTTAACGAGCTAAATACTTGGCAAGGTAGGCTATATCACCCTTAACAACACCCAATACTAATAGCATGTACCTATTTTTTGACACAGAAACCACAGGTCTTCCCAAAAACTGGAAAGCACCAATCGAAGATTTAAACAACTGGCCTCGATTAGTACAGCTAGCATGGCTCGTGTACGACAGGAATGGAAACCAAATCTGCGGCAAAGATTACATTGTACGTCCTGATGGGTTTACAATACCTGCAGATTCTTCAAAAGTACATGGAATTACCACAGAACGGGCAATCAGCGAAGGCATGCCGCTGGCATACGTAATGTCAGAATTTCAAAAAGATATCAATCAGGCAGAATACCTTGTTGCCCACAACATGAGCTTTGACGAGAAAATTGTTGGCGCCGAATTTCTCCGTTTACGCCAAGCAAACCCTGTTGCGTTCAAAAAGAAGATCTGCACCATGCAAAAGACAACTGACTTTTGCGCCATCCCAGGTCCATATGGCTATAAGTGGCCCAAACTATCGGAGCTGCATATCAAGCTTTTCAACAAAGATTTTGAAGAAGCACACAACGCCGCTGTAGACATTAATGCAACAGCCCGTTGCTTTTGGGAACTAAAAAAAATTGGAATAATACGCTAAAAAGGCAGCCTAGGCTGCCTTTTTTCACTTTTTCATTAATTTCTGAGCTATTTCACTTCAACGAAATTCGATAGATTTTTCACCGTTTTGGTTACCTGTGCCGCCTTGTTAGACCAATCATAGGTAACTTCAAAAGTGCTTACGGTTCCATTTTGATCTGTAGAGCTAACCTTTAACTTAACAGAAGTTTGCCCTTCTTTCTTCAGCTTGGTCAAATCAAAAGAAACAATGCCTCGATACCAGTATCTCTTCTCATCGCCATAACCATTTTGCCTAAATTGAAGGTTAACCGCGTCGCCGCCATTGTCAAACAAATCGCTATATACAAGGTTCACCATATGACGCTTATTATAACCTGGGTATTCAAACTCAATATTTAGGTAATCAGAACCGACCCAAGCATCAAGAACTCGTAATGGGTCATTTCCAATACTATCGGCATTAGCTTGCGTAAGTTCCATCACGGGCTTGGTTAGCACTTGATATACATCGTTTAACTTGATATCGTGATCGTAGCGGCTATTGCCATCCGACAGAATAGTATAGTTGGCAACCACCCGTTGCCCATCCTTTGGATTGTACAACGGCAGGTTGGTCGCTGCAGGCCACAACTTATCGCCATTATCAAGTATCAGGTAAAAATCATTGGAGCTCTCTGAAATTTTATCTACGGTAGCCATACCTATCCAGTAGTTATCCAGCGAATAGCCGTCGTTATCGTCGCAACTTGTAAATGCGAAAGCCGATACTAGACCTAAAAGGAATATAATCTTCTTCATACGATTTTGTTTGGTTCTACATGAACCTGACAAATATTGTGCCTTTCTGCTACAGCATCATGCTTATTTAAAAAGATTACCACCTACAAATGACATTTTTTAGATCTTGTTAGCTTATTTCATCATGGCTTAATAGCACTGACACATCCAGAAGACCATTCAAAATATTATCGTTCTTCGAGTTTTCCCACGGCTAGCCATAAAAAAGAAGCCCCGCTAATGCAGGGCTCCAAAATATAAGTTGAGTATGTCGCTACCATTAAAACTCATAACCAGTTTTATTGCTAGGATAGTCGAGCGAATAGTGAAGTCCTACGCTCTCCCTCATCGCCTTTGCATGCTTTATAATCAGATATCCAACGGCAACAAGGTTACGAAGTTCGCAGAGACTTTGCGTAAGAATTGATTTTTTGTAAAGTTCCTCGGTCTCTTGATACAGAATTTCCAAACGCTTAAGCGCCCTTTCAAGCCGAAGGTTAGAGCGAACAATTCCTACATAGTTGCTCATTATCTGCTGCATCTCCTTATAGTTTTGGGTAATCAGCACCATCTCTTCGGTGTGCGTTGTTCCTCCATGATCCCAATCAGGAATATTCTCCTGAAAAGAAATGGTTTCAAGCTTAGCAAGCGCATCCTGATACGCTTTTTCCGCATAAACAACGGCCTCTATTAGCGAGTTCGACGCCAAACGGTTACCTCCATGAAGTCCCGTACAAGAGCACTCTCCAACAGCATACAGCTTATGAATTGTGGTCTCTCCCTTCAAATCGACCTTAATACCTCCACAAAGGTAGTGAGCAGCAGGAACCACCGGGATATAGTCCTTTGTAATATCAATCCCAATGGATAGGCATTTTTTGTAGATATTCGGGAAGTGATATCGTGTTTTGTCGGCATCCTTATGGGTAACATCGAGGTAAACAAAATCATCACCTCGCTGCTTCATTTCATTGTCGATAGCTCTGGCTACAATATCGCGGGGAGCAAGGTTGCTGCGCTTGTCGTACTTAGGCATAAACTCTCGCCCATCGATGGTACGAAGAATCGCTCCGTAGCCACGCATTGCCTCTGTAATAAGATACGATGGCCGCTCGTTGGGGTTATACAGCGATGTAGGATGAAACTGTATAAACTCCATATTCTCGATAATTCCTTTGGCCCTATGCACCATTGCAATACCATCACCGGTAGCTATCGATGGGTTCGTCGTTGTGTGATAGGCATTACCTGTACCTCCAGTAGCCAGCACCGTAACCTTCGACCTAAACGTATGGACTGTTTGGGTCTTTAGGTCAAGTACGTAAGCACCATAGCACTCTATGTCGTTCATATTACGCTTTACCAACCTTCCTAAGTGATGCTGCGTAATAATCTCAACCGCAAAGTGGTGCTCCAGCACCGTGATATTCTTATGTGCTCTCGCCGCCGCCGATAGCCTACGCTGCACCTCAAAGCCTGTATTATCCTTGTGATGAAGAATTCGGTGTTCCGAATGGCCCCCTTCCCGGTTAAGGTCGTACTTTCCCGATTCCTCTTTGTCAAACTTGACACCCCAGTTTATGAGCTGTCTTATTTGGTTGGGTGCTTCACGAACCACCATCTCTACCACCTCTCGGTTGCAAAGTCCTGCTCCAGCTTCTAGCGTATCCGAGATATGCTTTTCAAAAGTATCAGGATCGTACATTACCGAAGCAATTCCCCCCTGTGCATAGCTGGTGTTGGTCTCCTCAATATTTGTTTTGCTGATAATTATCACTCGTCCATGCTCGGCTGCCTTTAGGGCAAAACTCAAACCGCCGATACCAGCTCCAACCACCAGAAAATCCGCTTCTCTATTCATGTCTTCGCGAAAATGGTTGAGCAAATATAGAAATAACCACAAAACCAGTGAAACAACTTTCCGTGTCTTACAGCAGGGAATTTGATGCTTTGGGCAAAATAACGCTACCTTTTTTCACGATTTTGAGACAGACTGAAAGCGAAATTCATTAAACCATGATCGATAACCATAAATACATAAACCAAACAAAATAAGATATTCAAAAGACATCAAAAGAATGCCTTGCATCAGATATACAACTACACAGATTATGTCAACAAACATCCATAAATACCAATTCTCAAGTTTTCTAGTAGCCATCAGACAATTAGCAATCATACTTAAGATTACTGAGGAGGCATTTACAAAAGGAAATGATGCGGGTTCTGGAAATATGCTTGGAATTAGCAGGTGAATTCGGCTCATGAAGACCCCTAAACTCCCAGCACCAACAATTGCTATTCCTGCAACCACAAAGTAATCGCTCCTTCTCAGCCGCTCAACAGGCTTGGTCGCTTCAGCGCAGCCACGACGCCAGTAGTACCATCCATAAATGGCTATACAAAAAAAGTAAATCTGCAACAGCATGTCCGAGTAGAGCCTTACCTGATAAAACACAAGAAAAAATGCGATGGTATTTATAAGTGTCACAGGCCATGCGAGCACTTTTGAACGAGCAGCAAACCAAACAGAAAGCAAGCCAAAAATTGTCCCAACAAACTCAACAAGGCTCATATTGTAACCCATTAAGCTAAATAGAACGCAGTCAATATCCAATAAATATCCCATAATCACCATTAAACATAGACGGCAATATACTTTTTTTAAGATATCTGAAAAAGAGTTTTGTTAAGGAGAATGATTGATTCCAAAATTCGCCAAATGCAAAAATTTAATATCTCAAAAGATTTTATCTTTGTTCGCTTGGCAATTGCTGCCTATTCTGAAGTTTTGCATTTGCAAGCAATTCAGACAAAAAACATTTAAGAGAGATAGCATGAAAGTCACTGATGCTTTTTGGGAAGAACGAAATTTAGGAGTAAAAACTGTTGAGTTGCTGATCAACAGAGATGACTCCTGTTTAGAGATCGAAGAAACCCTTGCTGCATGCGAGAACTACCAATATTGCGTTGCAAAAGTAGAGGTTCCTAATGTTGAGGCCCAAAGACTATTATCTAAACACGGTTTCTACTACGCAGAATCAAGCTTAAACATGTATTTAGATGTACGCAACTTCAGACTCTCTCCCTTAGAATCTCGAATAAACAAGCAGGTTACCTATAAGCCTATAAGTAGCTCTGAAATACCTCGGTTCGAAGAACGAATTCGAGAAGGAATTTTTGATACTGACAGAATTTTTCTAGACAGCGAATTTTCTGCAGAAAAAGCTGCCCAAAGATATTTAAACTGGATAAATGATGAGCGAACTAGGGGAACCGAACTCTTTGAAATTCTATACAAAGACACTCCTATAGGCTTTTTTACGCAAAAGCAGGTTGCGGAAAACACATACTATCCCTTTCTAGCCGGTTTATACAAGGAGTCCAATGCAATTATAGGTGTTGGATTTTCGGTACTTGCCAAGCCAATTGAAAATGCTATATCAAAAGGAGGAAAGTTCATATCTACGTATGTATCCTCAAACAACCTACCAATTGTTAGATTGCATATCCAGCTCGGTTTCGTGCCGAACCACTTATACAGCGTTTTTGTAAAACATAATAGACAATAAATAGAATGACTGCAATAGAAAAGTACAACCAAGCCTTCATTGCTAATTTTAATATTACCGATGAGCAACTAAAAGGACTTACCTACCAATCTGTAGAACTTTGGGACTCTGTTGGGCATATGAACCTCGTTGCTTCACTGGAAGATGCTTTTGACATTATGATGGAGACTGACGATATCATCGATTTATCTTCGTACGAAAAAGGGATGGAGATACTAAACCAAAAGTATGCAGTTGAGTTCTAATGAAGGGAGAAAGCCAACAGCGCTAATAACAGGTTGTAATAGAGGCATTGGTAAAGCAATCCTTGAATGCTATGCATCGCATGGAATCAATGTAATAGCATGCATCAGAACTATAACTCCAGATTTTGAAAACTTCACAAAAGAGCTTGCGAACAAAAATAGCGTCAGCATAACCATCTACCCAATTGACCTTGCCGATCAGTCAAGCATCTCTTCCACTATGAAAGAGATATTTAGTAGCAAGGTTAGAATTGATATCTTGGTAAATAATGCAGGTGTTGCTTTTGGCAGTTTTTTCGCAATGACTTCTATCGCCAAAATGAAAGAAGTTTTCGAAATAAATTTCTTTGGACAGGTTGCAATTACCCAGTATGTCTCCAAGTGGATGCAAAAATGGGGTGGTGGCTCAATAATAAACTTAGCCTCAGTTGCAGGAATTGATGGAATGGAAGGATATTCGGCCTATGGTTCCAGCAAAGCTGCGTTAATCTACCTCACAAAAACGCTGGCTAAAGAGCTGGCGGGATATGGCATTCGAGTGAATGCTATTGCTCCGGGGCTCGTAGAAACTAATATGGCCGACCAAATGGAAGTGAAAGCCGCAGATAAAATGATCGCAGGCAGCGCCATGAAGAGGTTGGGTACGCCATCGGAAATCGCAGAGCTAGCTCTATTTCTGGGTAGCGATAACTCTTCTTTTATTACAGGACAAGTAATCCGCATAGACGGAGGAATGTAAACTAGAACATGCCATGATGAATACTGAAGAACTGAAGTTGTTATCCTACAACTTGCGAAAAAAATCGCTAGAAGTGGCTTATGGAGCAGGTAGAAATGGGGCTCACTTAGGAGGAGGCCTTTCGACAATAGAAATATTTGCGGTCCTCTTTGGATCTATTATGAAATACGACAGTAAAAATCCTTTATCAGAAGAAAGAGATCGCTTAGTTATTAGCAAAGGGCATTGCGTTTTAGCATACTACTCTGCTCTAAATTTGTTTGGATTCCTTTCTGATGAAGAATTGGCACTTTTCGAAAACAATGGCGCTTTTTTACATGGACATGCAACTCGCTCTTTGGAACGAGGTATTGAATTCTCAGGTGGCAGCTTAGGCATGGGACTCCCATTTGCTGTTGGAGTAGCTCTTGCTCTTAAAAGAAAAGGCTCTCCAAACAAAGTCTATTGCCTAGTTGGCGATGGCGAATGCGATGAAGGTTCCATATGGGAGGCCTTAATGTCGGCTTCTCATTTTGGCCTCAACAATTTAGTTGTGATCGTAGACAAAAACGGGCTTCAGTACGATGGTAAAACAAGCGACGTAATGAGCGCTGACTCCTTGAGCGCTAAATTTCAAAGTTTTGGCTTTGAAGTTTCTGATGTAGATGGCCATTCTACCAAAAAATTGGTGAACGCTTTTTGTTCTTTTTCAAATACAACCCAACCTAAAGCTGTAATCGCAAATACGGTAAAAGGGAAGGGAGTTTCCTTTATGGAAAACGTAAAAGAATGGCACCATTCCGTATTATCCGAAGCCCAATACACAGCTGCACTCGAAGAAATAAAAAACGAATATGCCAATTAGTATAAACTCTCTAAAGGCGCGCACCTTCTCTAAGTTAGGACAGCGTGGATCAATCTTCGGAATGGCTATTTTTGATATTGTCGAAGAGACTCCTAATTTGGCTGTTTTAACAGCAGATCTTGCATCTTTATCTGGCTTGGATAGATTTGTAGCTCAGCATCCTGATAAATTCTATAACATCGGCATTGCAGAACAAAACATGCTTGGTGTCGCTGCGGGATTATGTGCCGAAGGCTACAAACCAGTTTTGACAACCTATGCTACGTTCCTCTCGCTTCGAAGCTGCGAGCAGGTACGCCATTATATGGGATACATGAACCTAAATATGGTGCTGGTTGGCTCTGGCGCTGGTTTTGCAATGGGCTTTTCGGGAAATACGCACTACTCCATCGAAGATTTAGCGGTAATGAGGGCTATTCCTAACATTGTTGTGCTATCCCCTTCCGATTCGACGTTGGCTGTAAAAGCCTTTGAAGCAGCAATAAAAATAGATAAACCCGTTTACATTCGCCTTACAGGTGGACTAAACTGCCCAATGCTCTACAAGGAAGACTTTCCGTATGAAATAGGGAAAGCCATTAAAATTAGAGATGGAGCAGACATTCAAATTATTGCTACAGGAATAATGGTTAATCGGGCATTACAGGCTGCTGCAATGCTTGAAGAAAAAGGCATTTCTGCAGAAGTTATCGACATGCATACAATAAAACCTCTCGATACAAGCGCAATAGCACTTAACAAGAAACTGATTGTGACAATCGAAGAGCACAATATAATCGGAGGTTTAGGTGGTGCCGTAGCAGAACACTTGACCAGCAAAGGTGCTGGTGTAAAACTCCTTAGGCTAGGAATTCAAGATCAGTTTCTTAAATCGGGCGATGCAGAGTACCTGCTTGAGCAGTGTGGGCTCACCTCAAATTTAATCGCAGAGCGGATCTTAGAGACGTTGAAATAGTTATGGATAGACTAACTAACATTTTTAGCAGATATCGCAGCAATACGTTGGCTATTGATGAGAACGGGCAAACTGCGAATTATGGAGATATCTGCGAGTTTTCTGAACGGATTAAATCCCTAGATCCCCAAAAGAAGTTGGTCTTTTGCCTTTCGGATAATACCTTAGGTTCGCTTGTTGGCTATCTATCCTTTTTATCGGCTGGCTGGGTGCCACTTATGCTCGATAAAAACATTGATCGCAAGTTGCTTGATGACTTAATCTCGCAATATTCACCTAATTATATATGGACAGCAAAGAATTGCATCGACACCTTAACAGCAACCTCTTTAAACCAAGAAATATTTTCCTACCAACTTTATAGAACTGAAAGTTCGAAATGTATTTCCTTGAATAAGCAGCTCGCGCTGCTACTCACAACATCAGGAAGCACAGGCAGCCCCAAGTTGGTACGCATATCCTACAGTAATATTTTGGAAAATGCGGCATCAATAGCCAAATATCTCGATATAAATTCACAGGAACGGCCCATCACAACCCTTCCGATGTACTACTCTTATGGACTCTCTGTTATTCATAGTCACATACTTTGCGGTGCAACCATTCTGCTGACATCGCGAAGCATCATGGAAAAAGAGTTTTGGAGTATGCTAAAGGAACAGCAGGCTTCCAGCATTGCTGGTGTTCCATACACCTTCGAAATGCTTCATCGCTTACGTTTTGAGAGAATGAACCTACCTCATCTTAAAACCATAACGCAAGCAGGAGGAAAGCTTAATCCCAAGCTCGTGGAATACTTTGCCAACTCATGTAACATTAGCGGTAAGCGTTTTTTTGTGATGTACGGCCAAACAGAAGCAACTGCCCGTATGAGCTACCTGCCTTCTGAACTCGTAAGCCTAAAACCATCAAGCATCGGAATCGCGATTCCTGGTGGAGATTTCCATCTTACCGATGAAAATGGAAATGAAATAACCTTACCAAATATTTCAGGGGAACTTCTTTATAAAGGAGCAAACGTCTCTATGGGGTATGCCGAATCTATCTTGGACCTCGAAAAAGGAGATGAAAACAAAGGGCTTCTTTACACTGGAGATATTGCTCACCGTGACGAAGATGGCCTATATTATATTGTTGGACGTAAAAAGCGGTTTATCAAAATATTTGGGAATAGGGTAAGCCTCGACGCAGCAGAGCAACTTCTGAAGGAAATTATAGGTGAGGTTGCATGTGTTGGAGTTGATGACAAGCTTACTGTTTTTATTACAGACCCAAGCAAAAGCGAGGAAGTAAAACGCTTTATATCGACTAAAACAGGAATCCACGTATCTGCTTTTGACATACAGGTAATAAAAGAGATCCCAAAAAGTTCTTCAGGAAAAGTACTCTACTCTCAACTCCACTTTTAGCAAATGGTTGATATCGAAAAAATACTTGATATAGCTCCTTATTCATTAAACCATGCGGAAAAGGATTCCCTTATGAACGAGGTACAACAGGAGCTTACTCAAATGCACTATCAGAAGTGTTCTGCTTACAAAAAAATGCTTGATGCGCATGGTCTTTGCATAGCACATCTGCCACACTACCACAAGATCCCATTTTTACCAGTACGACTCTTCAAAGAATTTGAATTAAGAAGCGTTCCTCAGGAAGATGTCGTGAAAACAATGACGTCATCAGGAACTTCAGGGCAAGCCGTCTCTCGAATTTATCTTGATAGGGAAACTTCTAGCCTTCAAACAAAAGCGTTGGTAAAAATAGTATCATCGTTCATTGGCAGCCAACGCATTCCCATGCTAATACTCGACAGTTCAGAAGTGGTGAAAAACAGAGCTATGTTCTCAGCAAGAGGTGCTGGAATATTAGGTTTTTCCATGTTCGGGTCTAAGCGCTGCTATGCCCTTAACGAAAACATGGAGTTGGATGTAGATGGGGTTCAAAAGTTCCTCGAAGAGCATAAAGAATCTCCCATCTTCCTGTTTGGTTTTACGTTTATGATCTGGCTCCATTTCTACAACGAGCTGGTAAAAAAAGGCACTAAGTTAGACCTTAGCAAGGGCATCCTAATACATGGCGGAGGGTGGAAAAAGCTTGTTGGCGAATCCGTAACTCCCGAAGAATTCAAAAAAAGGCTTTTTGATGTTTGTGGCATACAAAAGGTTTACGATTACTACGGAATGGTCGAGCAAACAGGAACTATCTATATGGAATGCGAGCAAGGGCACCTACATTGCTCTATTTTTTCTGACATCATCATACGACGTACTGAAGATTTCTCTGTCGCCAATATTGGAGAAAAAGGGCTAATTCAGGTTGTTTCAATGCTCCCTAAAAGCTATCCTGGCCATAGCCTCCTAACGGAAGACGAAGGTGTAATACTTGGCGAGGATGACTGCCCCTGCGGAAGAAAGGGAAAATATTTTAAGATTTTTGGACGATTGAAGAATGCTGAAGTGAGAGGCTGCAGCGATACATACAGCAAAAAGAGTTAGCCAATGGATATCCTTTTTAGCAAATATTCCGAAGTTACCCATCTGAAAGAGGTTAAACCTGATGCTATCTTTTCTCATGAGGTAATAGCTTATTTAAATAGCCTTTCTTCCATCTTGATGAAGGATAGGTCGGCTCGCCTCTACCCTGATGTGGCTACCTTTGCCTTTTTCTGTAGAAAAGGGAACATTGCAGCCTTAGCCGAAAGCTACAGCGCTCTTAGCAACCTACTCGGTCGCGGCGTGGTGTTTCACGTAACGCCATCAAATGTTCCAGTCAACTTTGCCTATTCTTTGGTTGCAGGACTACTTGCCGGAAATGCCAATATCGTCAGAGTACCTTCCAAAAAATTCGAGCAGGTAGATATTATCGTAAATGCCATTAAGCAGCTTTCCTTACAGGAAGAGTTCAACCAGGTATCCGAACGGATTGCCCTTATACGCTACGAAAGAAATGGAAGTGAAACCGATATTTTTTCTGGCATTGCCGACGTTAGGGTGATTTGGGGCGGTGACGAAACGATCAATCAAATAAGAAAATCAGCGATTCCTCCTAGGAGTTTCGACATAACTTTTGCCGATAGGTACTCATGTGCAGTTATTGATGCCGAATCCATTGTAAAAGAGGCCAACTTGGACTCCCTTGCCGAAGGCTTTTACAATGATACCTTTCTGTTCGATCAGAATGCATGCTCGTCACCTCATCTTGTTATCTGGTTAGGCGCTACCGATGCCATAAATAAGGCACAAAAGAGGTTCTGGAAAGCCTTTCATGAGTATGTCGACAAACGTTACAAGTTCGAGCCCATTTTGGCCGTAAATAAGCTTACAGCCTTTTATCGCCAAGCGATAGAAACCGACATATCCATCAACAATGATTCGGATAACACTATCTGGCGGGTAAAGCTGAACAGCCTCCCTTCAAATATCGACTTGTACAGATGTGCAGGTGGGTACTTCTCCGAATTCAGCACCACAAATCTCGACGAAATTGCTCCAATTATTAGCAGCAAGTACCAAACGTTAGCCTATTTCGGCGTAAATAAAAGTGTGCTGGAAGGGTTTGTTCTCAAAAACAGAGTCCGAGGAATCGACCGCGTTGTTCCTATCGGAAAAACTACCGATTTTGCCCTTGTTTGGGATGGCTACGACCTTATCCAGAAGCTAAGCCGAAGGGTATCATTTTTATAAAAACCAAAAGATATTTGGGTTAATCCCCAAATATCTTTTTGCTCTGCAATATCAGCATCTCTTTACTGAAAAACTCTTTTATCTTAGCAATATTACGCTCCTTTTCATCAGGCGTTAGCAGCTCTATCGATGTAATTCCATCTCTTCCAATCGGAAATAGCTTAACCCCAACTCGCTCCAAAAGCTCTGTTGTTGTCACATCTTCCCTTATATAAACCGACTTCCCAAATCCCAATAGGGTTACAATATTCCCTACAGCCTGCTGCCTTTTATGATTAAAGATGGCCACATCTATTTTCGAGAGCAGCTTCACATACTCATCAAGGTTCATGAAGGTGGTTAAAGGAATAAACGATTCTCCTAGCTGCTCCTGCCCATACTGCTTCACTAGCTCTGCATGCTTAGCATTTCCGTAGGATAGCGGACACACAACCTTATATCGAGGAAGATTTAGCGTCTTTATCCAGTCAATGGCTTCGAGATGGTTATTCGATGGATCGGCAGAATTTCCTACCTGAATCCAAATCTCGTCCTTTACTGGTGCTGATATGTCTATATTCTTAAACAGATTGCTCGGATACAAAAAGCTTTCAAGGTGCTCCGCTTGGGTATTGAACTCATCCTTTACTATCTGATAATCTCCCCTATTGGAAACAATGCATCCCAGATTTCTCACAACCTTGCGGTAGGCAATATTTCTAAAGTAGTAATACTTCAAGCTTCCTTTCTCTACAATATTGTAGTACAAATCGGCTCCCCACAGGTACCAATAGCACTTGCGCGCAAGCCAAGGAAAGAAGAAAAGAAACCTTATAACGCTCCATTTAGAAAGGCTATGTAAAACAACCTTATCAGCCTTTAGCATATAGATCAGAAGCTCTATGTAAAAGAGTACTCCAAACCTGTAGTAGCGAGAGAACACCACGTTGGGTGCCGTCTTGCTGTTTTTTCCTTTTTTTAGAAAAAAGAAGGTATGCCTATCTACCTCAAAGTTGTCGTTGACAAAATCAATGTAATCATTAAAGAACTTCTCCGGAAAAGCAATATGAAGAATCATCTGTTTAGCTTATAAATTCCAAGATATGCTGCGATATCCTATCAACCTCTTCCAATGTCAGCTCAAAGTAGAAGGGCAGCCTAACCAGCGTATCCGAAAAATTATCGCTGTTTGTCAATACCCTACCGTCGTGCTTATCCTTGTAGTAATCGCTGGCATGTAAGCTTTGGTAATGGAATACCGGCAGTATTTCCTTCTCCTTTAGATACGATATCAGCGCGTTTCTTTGATCGAGCGATTGGCATATCAGGTAAAACATATGCGCATTATTGGTTGCGTAATCAGGAATCGTCGGTAGCTGCACTCCTTTCTCTCTTAAGCTGCTCAAGTTACCGTAGTACCGATCCCATATCGACTTCCTCTTTTGCTGAATTGCCTCAATATTCTCAAGCTGCGCATATAAAAAGGCTGCTATAATCTCCGATGGCAAAAACGAAGAGCCAATATCAACCCATCCATACTTATTTATCTCACCTCTAAAAAACTCTGCCCTATTGGTTCCCTTCTCCCATAGAATCTCAGATCGCTTGGCCAACGATGGATCATTTATTGCAAGTAATCCACCTTCTCCCGCAATCACATTCTTTGTCTCATGAAAAGAGAAGCATCCCAAATGGCCTATACTCCCCAGCGGCTTCCCCTTGTAGTACGAGTCAATTGCCTGCGCAGCATCTTCTATTACAAGCAAATTATATTTCTGGGCCAATCCCATTATCTTATCCATGTCACACGCAACTCCGGCGTAATGAACCGGAACAATAGCCTTCGTTCTTTCCGTTATAAGGCCTTCGATCAAATCCTCATCAATATTTGGCTGATCGCTATGGCTATCTGCAAATATGATTGTTGCTCCTTGTCGAATAAATGCTATTGCTGTTGATACAAAGGTGTAGGAAGGAATTATCACCTCATCCCCTTGCTTTATATCCGCCAAAATTGCGGCCATTTCCAACGCATCGGTGCACGATGTGGTCAAAAGGCACTTGTGGAAGCCGTACTTAGCGGAGAAAAATTCGTGGCATTTTTTTGTGTACATGCCATTCCCCGAAATCTTACCAGAAAGAACAGCTTCGGTTATATATTTTGTTTCGTTGCCCGTTAAAAATGGCTTATTAAATGGAATCATATCTTTTCAATTTATCAGATACTACGTCTAACTTCAAAAAGCAGCTCTACAAGGGCTGCTTACTAATCCCATTACTTGCCCAAGTAATGCGTTCTGCCTTAACCCTATCTCGTATCTCCCTGTTTTTGGTTAAAGTATCGGCAGTTCTATATGGTCGTGGATGGTCAAGGTGCATGCATATGGCGCTATAACGGATCTGCTTCCCCGCAATCCCATTATTCATCAGGCGTTCGCCAAGCTCCCTATCCAGTCCGCCGTACTGCATATCCTCGTTGTAGCCATTTACGGCAACAATATCAGCCTTCCATCCGCTTGCATTATGCCCGTTCCAAGTAGCTTTCGTCGGCGTTAGCATGTTCATCAGATACTTGTAAACACGATTGCGAGACAGCTTAATAAACTTGAACGAAAAGGGCTGCCCATTATCTAGCAACCATTTAATGCTAAATATTCTTTTGCTCGCCACGTCTTCGTAGGTAACTGCATCCGATACCGGCTTAGCCAGCTTAAAGTATCCGCCACTTAAAAAGTAGCCCGCTCTTGCCTTCTTGGCATGTATCTCAACGTAGTCGAAATGTGGTATGCAATCTCCATCTGTAAACAGCAGGTAATCGTACTTCGATGCAACAATTGCCTTATTCAGGATCTCACATTTTTTGAACCCATCATCTGCATGCCAAATATGCTGAATGGACAGCTTACCTCTCTCCTGATACCTCTTAATCAGATCGGTAGTTTCCTGCCTCGAACCGTCATCAGCAATAACAACCTCAAAGTTTTTGTACGATTGCAATTCGAATCCCCACAACGTCTTCTCCAACCAAGCAGGCTGGTTGTATGTGGTAATAATTACAGATATCCATAATTCTCTTGAGGCCATTGTAAAAAGAAACTTTTCGTGAATTGTGTGTAAGACTGATTCAAATAAGATAACAAATATAGAAAAAAGCATTTGGAAAATTACCTATATCCGCTTTTGCTTCAAACGCATCGCAGGCATCACCAATGCTTCCCTCCGCTCAAAGCTCCTTTGCTGCTTTTTTTAAGGCAGCGCTCCAATAGCGCTACGTAAGGTTACTTTTTTATTAAATATTCAGCAAGCGAGAATTTTCGAAAAAAGTGCAACCCAAAAATCGAGGTATCTTAAGCAAAGAGATACCGCTGCTCCACAAACGGCACAACGGCAGCTCAAAAGCGCCATCTATCACGAGTTCACCGCTACCACCTATAGTACTTTGCCTTTAGCCGCATTTTGATTTTACGAATAAGATTCCATGGCTTAGATTTCAGCCGCCCCTGGTGGTACATCCTAAACCGCTCCACCGCCTCCAGCACCCGTTCGGCCGATCGCCCATCCCTATACGGGTTAATCCTATCGGTATGCTGGCGAATACTCCCAAGCAGCTCTGGCGTTGGCTTCAGCGCCTTTTCGATCGACTCCTCCAGCTGCTCCGCTCGCTCAATATCTATCAAGGAGTCGCCCGGATTGGTATTCCGAAACGTAACTACTGGCTTATCCAGCATCAAAAACTCCACAATTATCGAGCTGCTATCGCAAACCATAACGTCTGCCCGCTTTAGTAGCGGCAGGTTGTTATCCCCCTCATAAAAAATAACATGAGGATACTTTTCCGATAGCGCCTTGTACTTCAGCACAACGCTATTCTCCATCTTCGGATGAAACGTTATAAGCCAGTCCCACGTTTGGGTAGCCGCCAACCGCTCTATCTCATCGTACAGAAAGGGCGTCGAAGTAATTCCCTTGGTAAATGTCGAGGTGTAGAGTATGCATGGTCTTTCGCTCGGACGAAGTATCTCAAAATCGTAGGGATCATTCTTAAAAAGGTAGTCAAGCTTCGGCCAGCCTGTCTCCGAAACTTTAAAAAACCCCTTCTCTGCCGACAGGCGCTCAAACTCTCCAGTCGAAGTTTCTCCATGCGTACAGTAAAGATCAAACAGCCCATTAACCTTAAAATGCTCGTAGTCGTAGCCGTTGCCTTGATCCTTTCGCTTCCGGATGCTAAACCCATGAAACACCTGCACCTTAATGCCCGGCAAAAAGTCTAGCATGTAGTTTTCCACCGCAAAAACGGCCATCGGATCATATCGCAGCGCATCCTCCACGGTAAGCAGCCGTCTCTCCTCCTCCCTAAGTAGGTTCGAGATCTCCTCCTCTACCAACCAAGCAGCCTCATCCCCTCTTCGCCTAATTTCATCTTCTATTGGCCGCAAGATGGGAAAAGCGTAGGCAAGCCTAGCAAAAAAGAGATACCGCCTCTTTGGTTCCGATCCTACTCTCTGCTCCATTTTTCTCCTCCGTCTAATCTTTTTTTTGAAGATAGCTAAAAATTATCATCATCGAAACCTCAACCGCCTTAACCTGCCGATAAAAGAGGCTTACCCTCAAAATAGGCGCCCTTCGTTTTGCCTGCTTAGAGCCCAATGCTGGTAGCCCCCGCACCACCACCGCCTCCTGCCAAGCTGCAGATGGCCTTCTCGTGCCTATTTAATCTCACTCCATCAGCATCGCTGCTCGTTCATTCCTATAGGTAGCTATACGCCTTTACTCCGTATATGCTCTTTGTTCCATTGTATGTCCATTTCTCTTATATGTTTCGCGGTTTTTCGCTATTGTTTTCCATTTCTATCTATATGTTTTGTCATTCTTCTCATATGTTTTCCGTTTTTATCTATATGTTTTTACTTTCTATCAATATGTTTTCCATTTTATTGCATTGTATTTCCATTTCTCTTATATGTTTTGCGATTTTTCGCTATTGTTTTCCATTTCTACCTATATGTTTTTACTTTTTATCTGTATGTTTTGTCATTCTTCCTATATGTTTTCCGTTTCTATCTATATGTTTTGCCATTCTCCTTATTGTATCTCTGTCTATTTATATGCAAGACGTTTTTGTTGAGTTGCAAGACCATTTTATCGAGCTGCAAACCATTCTATTGACCTGCAAAACGTTTTTATTGAGCTGCAAGACCATTCTATTGAGCTGCAAGACCATTCTATTGAGCTGCAAGACCATTCTATTGACTTGCAAGACGTTTTTATTGAGCTGCAAGACCATTTTGTCTATATGCAAGACGATTTTACTTACCTGCAAAAGATTCTTCTTACATACCTTCAAGCTGCTTCCCCTACAGCCAAAGCTTCATCTTTTATATTAGTAGCATCAAATGCCACGGCGGTCATCTTCTGCGTCAACTCGCTATTTTCTAACAAGTTTTGTACTAGCTCTTCGAAAAAAATTATAAGCTTTTCATCATTCGCCCCTGCCTGCTCCGTCTTTACTCCATGCCTTCACTTGCCTACGGAAAAATCTTCCGAGGTAGGCTCTCCATCCGTTAAGCATTAAGCAAACAAAGAGCCAAATGCGCCCGCTACTTACGGCATCTCTCTCCTTTAAAACAGGCAGGAGCCCCTATACAAGAGACTCCTGCCGTATGCTAATGCCCTTTAGCTGCTATATAATGCTTCTTAGCCGCTGCTCGTCCAACGGTTGGTTGGCGGCAAGGTAGGTTAGCTGCTCCTCATTTAGGTTAAGCACTAGCGTACTTGCCAAATCATCACCCGCTAGGTACACGATAGCAATAAACCCTTGGCTGCTAATGCTGCTGCATAGTGCGGCCAGCTGAGCGGTATTCTCGCAAATGCTTGGGTTGGCAGCTCCATCCAAAAGAAGTACGGTACGTCCTTCGTTAAAGAGGTTGCGCTCCAGCACGTAGGCCATCTCCCTTCTTTCGGCATTTCCCTCAACAACAATTATTCGGCCAGCTTGCCCAGTCCGCTCAAATCGCTGCTTGGCGCCTATAAGGCTACATCCGGCAGCTACGCGCGCGCGCTCCTCGTGGGTTAGCACCAGCTCCTCGTTGGCGCTGTCGGCCTTCCCGATAATCATCCCCACTGCGCTGGTGTTGTTGGTTATCGGATCGATAAGGATAAATGCACCCGTGTTACGATTTTTGGTGTACGGATCAAAAAGTAGCGGCTGCGATGTGGTTACCTTCACTTTTCCTATCTCATTCAGCTTAAAGTAGTCAATTTGTAGCTGATCTAGCGTGTTGATATCTACACGGTAAGCCACTTCATCAATCTGCGCCCGCAATGTATTGGTGGTGTGCTTAATAAAATACTGCTGTCCTGGCTTCATAGCCTGCTCGTCCATCCATACCAGCATCGCCTCAAAGTGCCTACTTACGCTGGGCAGATTATCCGGACGAACAATCATCTCCCCTCTCGAAATATCAATCTCATCCTCTAGGGTTATCGTTACCGATTGGGGCGGGAATGCTTCCTGCAGGTCGCCGTCGTAGGTGTAAATCGATTTTACCTTCGATTGTTTTCCCGACGGAAGGGCCATAATGGTATCTCCTTGACGAATAACACCCGAGGCCACCTTCCCCGAGAATCCTCTGAAGTCTAGATTTGGCCGCAGCACGTACTGCACCGGAAAACGAAAGTCTGCATAGTTGCGATCTTTGCCCACATGCACCGTTTCCAGAAACTCCAGCAGGCTGCTCCCTTGGTACCAAGGCATCTCCTCCGATAGCTCTACCACGTTGTCACCTTTCAATGCCGACAGCGGTATCGGACGTATATCCGGAATGTTAAGTCCCTTGGCAAACTCCAGGTAGTTGGCCACTATGTTGTCAAAAACTTGGCGGCTATACCCTACCAGGTCCATCTTATTTACGGCAAGTACCACGTGCTTTATTCCCAGCAGCGATACAATAAAGGTATGCCGCTTTGTTTGGGTAATAACTCCCGTACGGGCATCCACCAGTATTATTGCAAGGTTAGCTGTCGATCCCCCGGTAATCATATTACGCGTATACTGCTCATGACCTGGCGTATCTGCAATAATAAACTTACGGCGGTTGGTCGAGAAGTAGCGGTAGGCCACATCAATGGTAATCCCCTGCTCCCGTTCAGCCTTTAAGCCATCTAAAAGCAGCGCGTAGTCTATCTCCCCTCCGGCATTGCCTAGGCGCTTCGAGTCGCGCTCTAGCGCATCGAGCTGGTCTTCGTACAGCTTCTTGCTGTCAAATAGAAGACGCCCTATAAGGGTCGATTTCCCATCATCCACCGAGCCTGCCGTAAGCAGCCGTAGCAAATCTTTCTTCTCGTCTTTATCTAAAAATTCCTTTATGTTGATTTTTTCTGCTGACATCATTCTCCAATTTTAGAAGTAACCCTCGCGTTTCTTTTGCTCCATGCTCGCATCCTGGTCGAAGTCGATAACGCGGGTGGTCCGCTCGCTCTTGGTGGTGGTCATCATCTCCTCCACAATCTCCTCAATGGTGGCAGCCTCCGACTCTACAGCTCCAGTAAGCGGGTAGCATCCCAGCGTACGGAAGCGAACCATCTTCATCACAGCCTTATCCGCCAGCTCCGCCGGCATCCGGCTATCATCAACCATTATCAGGTTGCCATCCATATTTACAACGGGCCGTTCCTTGGCGTAGTATAGCGGAACAATGGGGATATTCTCCAAACGGATGTACTGCCAAATATCCAGCTCGGTCCAGTTCGATAGCGGAAACACGCGAATAGATTCACCCTTGTGCACCCGCGCATTGTACACGTCCCACAGCTCTGGTCGTTGGTTCTTTGGATCCCACTGATGGTACCGATCGCGGAACGAGTAGATGCGCTCCTTGGCACGCGACTTCTCCTCATCTCGACGCGCGCCACCAAAGGCCGCATCAAACTTATGCTTGGTTAGCGCCGCTAGTAGCGCTTGGGTTTTCATCAAATCGGTATGCACCTTACTCCCGTGCGAAAATGGACCAACGCCCGCCTCAAAAGCTTCCTGGTTCGACTCCACAATAAGGTCCCAGCCAAACTTCTGCGCATAGGCGTCCCGAAACTCAATCATCTCCTTAAACTTCCACTTCGAGTCGATATGCATCAACGGAAAGGGTACCTTGCCCGGTGCAAACGCCTTTTCGGCCAAACGCACCATTACAGACGAATCTTTACCGATAGAGTAAAGCATCACCGGATTTTCAAACTCAGCAGCCACCTCGCGGATAATGTGTATAGACTCCGCTTCGAGCTCCTTAAGGTGGCTTAGGTTATATTCTGACATCTTTTCAGATAATTGTTTACATTAAACTGTTAGCTATTTTCGCCAACCATTGGCAGCAGCACCTCCAGCAGCTGCTGGGTGCACTCCTCTAAGCTAAACTTCGAGGTATCAATGGTCAATGCGGGGCTTTGGGGCTGCTCAAACGGCGACGATATCCCCGTAAAATCTTTCACCTCTCCAGCTCGGGCCTTCTTGTAAAGACCCTTTACGTCACGCTGCTCGCAAACCTCCAGCGGGGTACTCACAAATACCTCCACAAAGTTTTCGGCTCCTACAATGTCGGAGGCAAGCTTTCTAATGTCGTTCGTCGGACTCACAAACGAGGCCAGCGTAACCACGCCACAGTCAACAAAGAGCTTGCACACCTCGGCAATCCGCCTGATGTTCTCCACCCTATCCGCTTCCGTAAAACCTAGGTTGCTGTTTATCCCCGAACGAATGTTATCGCCATCAAGCAGGTAGCAAAGGTAACCGCGGCCGTGCAGCTCGCGTTCCAAAGCCAAAGCAAGCGTACTTTTCCCCGATCCCGACAGACCGGTAAACCAAACCACCTTCGAGCGTTGATTCAAAAGCCGCTCCCTATCCAACCGTTGCAGCGTTTTATCAAAAATTGGGTATATATGTTTCTCTTTCATACAATAGATGCTCCCTTACAATTCCCGAAAATCGGAATCAAATATACTTAAATCAAAAATACCTCCATGCAGCTGCGCTCTAAGCAATTCTTCGGGCATATCAGCTTACCTAACAATAAACCAAGGGTTCAGCAGCTGCTCCTTATTGTAGGTTAGCGGCTCCTCGCTGCTCTTTTTTACCATCTGCCTACCGGCATAAAGCGCTATGGCATGCCCAGCAGCGGTATCCCACTCCATAGTTGGTGCAAAACGTGGATAAATATCAGCGCTACCTTCTGCAACAAGGCAAATCTTCAGCGAACTTCCGCTCGATCGGAGGTCAACCTCTCCGTGCTGCTGCTTCAGCTCGTTTATGAGCTGCTCCGTTTCCGCGTTCTTGTGCGACCGAGAGGCTACAACAACAAAACCTTCGTGCTGTTTAGCCACAGGTAGCTTTACCGCATTTTGGTATAGCTGCTCCATCGAGGTAGCTGCGCTCACCTCAACCTTGTACGAGCCAACTCCCTTTGCTCCGTAGTAGAGCATCCTTGTCACGGGGACGTAAATAACCCCAAGCGTTGGCTCCCCATTTTCCACCAGCGCAATGTTTACCGTAAACTCTCCGTTACGCTTTATAAACTCCTTGGTGCCATCTAGCGGGTCTACAATCCAAAGGGTACTCCACTCCTTACGCACTGCATACGAAATCTCCTTCCCCTCCTCGCTAAGTATTGGGATTTGCGTCTTCTCTAGGTACGACATAATCACCTCATGGCTCCTTTTATCGGCAATGGTAAGCGGCGAATTGTCCGCCTTATGCTCCACCGAAAAATCTGCCAACGGATCGGTATAAATGTCATGTATTGCATTACCTGCAGCAATAGCTGCCGCTATAGATATTTCTAGTAGCTTTTCTATCATCATAAAATAAGGGGTTCTGGCATATCCTGCAAAAAAGCCCTTAAAGTTACACATATAGCCAAACCCTACAAGCCTGCTCCTGCGCTAAACTATACAGAAATCGTTGCAACGAATCGTTGCGGCGTAAAGCGCTAGCTACCCAACCTACATTGGTATTTAACTGGGTAGATGGCGCTGCCTAAATTTATATTGGGCCAGCACGAGCTGCCAGCCCAGAACTATCCATCTAACTTTTGGCTAAAGATCTCCTCTTTCCACAAAAAACATTGCGTGCTGCAGTATATAGTAACCACGATACGTCCCATATTAAGCAGCATGCTACCACTTTGCCCTTGGCTACTTGCTCATAAAGGTGTCGTAGTTGTGAATGGCGGTACTCGCCTTTGTTTGTGTTCCCACCTGGTTTAGCGCCCCAACAAAATCAGCTTTCGATTTCCAAACGCTACCAATCTCATCAGCATTTAGCCCTGTCTCCACGCTTCCCTTAAAGTTGCTTCGCTCCCAGCTTCCTCTACTAACAATGGTAGGCACAGAATTCACCTCGTAGGCCATAATCGAGAAACCGTTAAGGTACTTGGATGCATCGGCAAACCAGCCATCCCTATCTGCCGTAGAGTTCCATCCAATGGCGCTCATTTCGTCAAACCAAGCTGGAATATCAGCCATAATCTCATCGGTTCCCATTCCGCTGCTTACCAAAAGATTTCGAAGATCGCGGTAGGTATCCTTTAGCAGGTATAGCAGCTCGCGCTTTCGCTGCATAGAAGCTGTTGCCCATTCATTTAGCTGATGTGGCTCAATATCCACATGTAGTCCCTGAAGTGTGGCATCGCTCCCCACCGATTTGTTAAAGTTAATGTAGTAGGTTTGAATGTAATCCCGCATCGTCTGCCTATTTTCTGGATAAATCCACAGGGCGTCGCCTGCCAAATATATCGACTTAATGCCCGCCGCTTTTAGCTTGCTATTCCATTTGGCAAGGCTTACTTTTTGGGTTGGATGCGCCGGAATGCGCGAGTATCCTCCGTACACTCTTTTCACGTTGTTGGCCGCGTAGCTGCTAATGGTTTGGCTCATTTTCGCCTCATCTACAACAATGTAGTTAATTCCATTTGCACTTGTTTCCGATCCCCAATGCCAGGTGCTAACCCCTGCGGCAACCGTACTTCCCCCTGTTTCTCCTGGCTTTTCCGAGCTGCCAGTATTTCCAGTTCCTGTGGTGCTTCCTCCTTTGTCCGTGCTAACAAAATCCGTCTCGCACGATACTAACATCGCCATTGCGATAGCAATTCCAAAAATTCTTCTCACCATTTAAGTCTTAAGTTCGTGTTAATGGCATACTATAAGGCAAATCGTCTGCCAGCAATTCAAAACATATCAATCCACCTCTTCCGTACCTACCGGCACTAAAGAGGGGCATCGTCCCAATTCAAAATTTCGACCGTAGAGTGGTTTATACAGTCGGCTTCTTCTCCTTATATTCCAACTAAGCTGGGCATCTTTATGCCCTGTCCCTATTTTTTTCTATTCTTCTCAACAAATTTTCGTACCCAGTAGTAGGCCAACACGGCAAGTGCTAGGTACAGCATCACGCCCCATAGCTGCACAATAAACAGGAAGCACTCCTTCACCGTCTCCCAGCCGTAGGCTATCGAGTCGCCCAACCTACTTATAAAGCTTTGCGAATCGGTAGCAACCTTATCAAAGTTGGCATACACATCCTTCGCTAAAGTCTCCTTTTGGTAGATGTTAAGAATGACGGTGCTCATTCGCACATCATCCTGCAGCTGCTGCTTTGCTGCCGCCATTTCGGCTGCGGCAATCTTCGTATTTAGTGCGGCCTGCTCCGCCTCTACAGCCTCTCCTACCTTACCTGCTCGGCTATCCACCTGCTCGGTCATGTTCTGCGCCGCCTCATCGTAGGCTCTGGTCACAGCCTCATTCGCGTTCGATCGGTTGGTAACATCGGTCAGCGTTATGGTTCTATAGTCTAGGAAGGCAATTAAAGGTCTAATGGAGTGCAGAAAGCTGTCAACCTGCTGGCTTGGCACCTTAACTACAATTTTATTGCTATAGGAGATCTGGCTTATACGCATCAACGAATCGGTGGTGTAGCGCACCTCCCTGTCCTGCGTTACGCTATGCTGAATATCCGAGCTGATGGTATAACCACCAAACCTCTTGGCGTTACCCTCTATGCTCAAGGTCGATTCAAAAACATTCTTTACCTTAAACTGCAGGTCAACCGTTTTAACAAACTTCCTATCTGCTGGGGTTGATGTGCTGGTTTCTAGATTTTGAGCGGCACTCGAAGTGGTGTCTGACTCATAGTTTTCTTCCGAAGGTCTATTCCCACCACAGCTGCTAAAGACAAAGGAAATGGCAATTAATACAGCTATAACGATATTCTTTCTCATCAATATTTAGGTTAGATGCGTTACCAAATAGTCACCACAAATCTATTATTAAAATAATTTCACACTCATTTTTAAAACGAAAAGAACCATGCAGCATTCTTAAAAAAAGACAACAAACTCAATGCTGCTACACCCTCAAACAAATGGGTTTGTTTTGTGTTACCCTAGGCAAAATAAACCCGCAATGAACAACAACAGCGCCGCCTGCCCCTTTAGGTGCCAGGTTATAGACATCATAGAGGTTGCTGCAGGTGTGTCGTACCTCACCTTCGAGCGCCCATTTGATTTTGAGGCAGGACAGGTCATCTCGCTAACCCTAACCGACAACATAGCGCCTCGCCTTTACAGCATCGCCTCTGGCGTAAACGAGCCACACCTTGGCATCCTCTTCGATGTAAAGCCGCAAGGTATTCTTACCAACCTGCTCGTAAAGTTGCGTAAAGGCGACTACGTACAGGTATCCAAGCCCTACGGAAGCTTTCTAGGAGGCAGCGAACCTGCCGTATGGATTGCCACAGGCACTGGCGTTGCACCCTTCATCTCCATGAGTAAATCGGGATTTGCCAAAGGGAAAACTCTTATACAAGGAGCTAGATCGCTAGACGGGTTTTATTTCTCCAACCTTTTCGAGCAGGAAGATGGTCTTTCCTACACCCGATGCTGCTCGCAAGCCGCTGCAGCCGGCATTTATGCGGGTCGTCTTACAGCCTACCTTAGGGAAACGCCATCCCTACCATTAAAAGAAAAGTACTACCTTTGCGGCAACCCGCTAATGGTTAACGAAGTTAGGGACTTGCTCATAGAACGAGGCGTTCCCTACGAAAACATTCTTTCGGAGATATTTTTCTAATGACAACGAATCAAGATAAGCCTTGGCTATTCGGTAAAACCCTCGACGAGCTTAAGGCGGTAGCCGCCGAGCTTAAGATGCCAGCCTTTACGGCAAAGCAGATGGCCGACTGGCTTTACAAGAAGAACGCCACCAGCATCGATCAGTTTACCAACCTATCGCTCAAGGCTCGCGAAGCGCTTAACGAGCACTATCAGGTTGGGTTCATTGCCACCACCGACGTTCAGGAATCGGTTGACGGCACCAAAAAGTACCTCTTCCCAACGGTTGGTGGCAAGTTTATCGAAAGTGCCTACATCCCCGATAAGGAAAGAGCGACGCTGTGCGTATCCTCGCAAAGCGGCTGTAAGATGGGCTGCCTGTTCTGCATGACCGCCAAGCAGGGCTTCCAGTCGCAGCTTACCGCCGGCGAAATACTCAACCAGGTAAGAGCCATTCCTGAGTTCGAGCAGCTAACCAACTTGGTGTACATGGGCATGGGCGAGCCAATGGACAACCTTAAAAACGTGCTGGCCTCGCTCGAGATTCTTACATCCGACTACGGCTACGGCTGGAGCCCAACCCGCATCACGGTCTCTACCATTGGCATAATCCCTGCCATGAAGGAGTTTTTGGAGAAAAGCAAGTGCCACCTGGCCATCAGCCTGCACACCCCTTTCGATGAGGAGCGCCGCAAGCTGATGCCAATTCAAAACGTATACAAGATACACGACGTGCTTGCCGAGCTCAAAAGCTGGGATTTTACCAAGCAGCGACGCGTAAGCTTCGAGTATATTATGTTTAAGGGTGTAAATGATACGCCTGCCCACGTAAAGGAGCTTGTGCGCATCCTAAATGGGATAAAGTGCCGCATCAACCTTATCCGCTTCCATCCAATACCCAACACCCCGCTGCTGGGTTCCGACGAGGCAACCGTACAAAACTTTAAGCAGGCCCTTAACGATAAAGGGGTAACCACCACCGTTAGGGCCTCGCGCGGACAGGATATCTACGCCGCTTGTGGGCTGCTATCCACCAAAGGGCTTAACAAAAAGGAGACCGAAGAGGACGACTTTTAGGCAGCACTCGCCGCATAGCAACCTGCTGCATACAACGAATTAAGTAAAGTTGAAATAGCATAAAGAACCTCCAAGCCATGCTGCTGGAGGTTCTCTTTTTTTATGTCCCCCTCCACGATGCGCTGCCTTGCGCTTGCTGGGCAAAAGAATCCTTCTCCCCTTACTCACTCTCTACAATCGAGCCGCCCTAGGCTAGATTCACTGCTACAAACTATCCCCGTTCCCGCATCATTCGTATCAACAAATCGAACCACAAACCGCCCAAAATGGTTATTCGTATAATTTGTTTGACAATCATTCTAGAAAGCAATAACTTGGACAAAAAATCATCGCCATGATAAAAATAAAAACGCTACTATTTGCACTAATACTTGCCTTTGCCAGCCAAATTGCGATGGCGCAGGTTCAGCGAATTGATCCCCCATTCTGGTGGGTCGACATGAAGAATAGCAGCCTACAGCTGCTGGTTTACGGAAAGGATATCTCCTCGTACGAGCCCCGCATCAAGCAGCAGGGCATTACCATCGACAAGGTAAACCGATTCGAGAACGCCAGCTACGTGGCCGTAGACCTTACCCTCGATAAAGATTTAAAGGCAACCACCTTTAACATCGAATTTACCAAGAAAGGGAAGAAGACCATTGTACAACCCTACACGCTTAAGCAGCGCTCCAACGATGCCAACCAGCATCAGGGATTCGACGCTCAGGATGTGGTTTACCTTATTATGCCCGACCGCTTCGCGAACGGCGATCCATCCAACGACAACATTAAGGGAATGGAGCAGATGGACCGCAAGGGTAAGTACACCCGTCACGGGGGCGACCTGCAGGGCATCATCAACCATTTAGACTACATTAAAAACCTAGGCGTTACCAGCATCTGGCTAAATCCGGTACAGGAAAACGACCAGCCCTTCCAGTCGTACCACGGCTACGCCATTACCGACCTTTACAACATCGACCGCCGCTTTGGCAACAACCAGCTCTACGCCGATTTTGTAAAAAAATCGCACGACAAGGGCCTTAAGGTTATCATGGATATGGTGTTTAACCATGTTGGCACCAACACCTACTTCATAAAAGATCTCCCTGCCAAGGATTGGGTTAACTATCCCGAAACGCACGAGCGCTCCAACTTCCGTGGCGAAGTTATTAGCGATCCCAACGCCTCGCAGTACGACATCAACAAGATGAACGACGGCTGGTTTGATGGCCACATGGCCGACCTTAACCAGCGCAACCCCTTTGTGTACCGCTACCTGGTTCAGAACTCGATATGGTGGATTGAATACGCCGGGCTAGACGGCATCCGCATGGACACCTACCCCTACCCCGAAAAAGAGGCCATGACCCGCTGGATAACCGAGGTGATGAACGAGTACCCCAAGTTTAACATCGTGGGAGAATGCTGGCTAAAGACTGTCCCTGCAACCGCCTACTGGCAAAAGGGGGTGGCCAACAAGGATGGCTACCAGTCTAACCTACGCTCGATAACCGATTTCCCGATTTACGACAACCTAGCACCTGCTTTTAACGAAAAAACCAGCTGGACCGAAGGGCTTGCCCGCCTGTACACCGTGCTTACCCAAGACAACGCGTACCAGAATGCCAACGATCTGCTTATCTTCCCCGATAACCACGACGTATCGAGGCTCTACACCAACGTGGGCAACGACATCAACAAGTGGAAGCAGGCCATAGCCTTTATCCTAACCACCCGCGGTATTCCACAAATTTACTACGGCACCGAATACCTCGACCACAACAACGAGGGCGGCGAGCACGCCTACATCCGTAAGGATTTCCCTGGGGGATGGGCTGGCGATGCTGTAAACGTGGCCACCGGAAAGGGGCTAACCGAAAAGCAGCAGGAGGCCTTTAGCTACATCACCAAAATAATGAATTGGCGTAAAACAAACGAGGCGGTAACCAAGGGTAAGCTCATCCAGTTTATCCCCGATGGCGAAACCTACACCTACTTTAAGGTGCATAACGGCAAGGCCGTAATGGTGGTGCTAAACAACGGCGAGCTACGCGAGCTAAACACCAGCCGCTTTAACGAGATACTTAAAGACTTTACGGGAGGTACCGATGTAGCCACCGGCTACACCTACTCGTTCAAGTCGGGCAAAATAGACTTAAAGGAACATTCGGCTCTAATACTTGAGCTAACAAAGTAGTCGACTAAACAAGAAGAGAGCAGGGGTGCACCATTGAGGATGCACCCCTTTTTGATTCCACACTGCATACCCCAGCCCCCTCCGCCTGTAAGGTATTTGAATCTACTCGCTAGAAAAAAGGAAAGCGCAGCCGTTAGCTATGGCTGCGCTGATGTATGGTTCTACGGTTTCCTTTCAATAGCGGTAAAAGACCGATTCTTTTGTTCGACGCATTTACAGTCGTAGCGGAGCATTAACTATGCAGAGCCCCGTGCTTTTAATTTAAACTACGGCCAACGGGGCCCAATTTTATCTACTTTAAAAAATCATAAGGTATTTCATAATGTTCTAATGGTTGAATGGGGAGTAATTCTTGGGGAATTAATGGACTATTCACTTCTACTTCAACACCTTTTCTCCAAGCAAGTTTGGCATAGCCTAATGCTGGTAAAGAAATGTATTGGTTTAATATTGGATTATCATTTCTTTTTTTATGGATTTTGGGACTAACTAATTTTTCTAATATTCCTTCCATTTTTGCTTTATCGCTTGTATGCAAGGCTTTGTAAAACTCATAATCGTCTTTTAATCCTTCTTCTTTTTTCGGAAAACTTTTTAGTGTTTTGGTTTCGATAATGTTTAAGTTTCTTTCTACACCTGCATCATCATTTACCATAAAAAACTGAATCGTGTTGCACCATATGGGCAACTCACCCGTGGCGACCATTTCGTCCATACTCATTTCTGCATTTGCCCCACGCTGGTAACGCAATTTTGCATAACGCTGAATTAATGCTTCATTGTCGCTTAAAATACAATAAACGATCGAGTTTAGTCCATAATCTAGTAATCTACTATTGAACTTTTTTATTTGAAGTTCATCAATAAGAGCAGAGATATAAAAATTTTGTTTTAAAACTTCCAATTCACTTTTGATTAAGTTAGATATTGCAAGTAAAACATGATAATAATTAAAATTACTTGAGAATTTCTTCTCACTTTCTCTTGAAAAAGTCATTTTCTCAAGCCAAATTTTAGAATCTTCATTATGAATTTTGACTAGTTCCTCTAATGTCAACATAATATTAATAGGTTCCATTTTTTTAAAAAATTTACTTCACTACTGTTTTATCAACAGCAACTACATATTTTTGGATAAAACTCCCCGCTCCCCGTAGTCTATATCTGCGCACTAGGCTGGGCGAAGATTAGCTTCGCTGAACTCGCACTTCGTGCTCGGTTGTGTTTTTGCCCTTGCTAAACAGCAGCCACCCGACTACCATCCAAAAGTAGCAAAAAAGTAAAGCGTGGCTGTGGGTGGTAGCGCCAGCATTTAGATGTTTTCTTCCCACTACTTTTTTGGCGCAAAAAAGTAGCACAAAAAACAGGGCGAAAATTAACTCGCACCGTCGGCTT